>CAYZVM010000049.1:25041-28042 GCA_964481485.1 uncultured Saprospiraceae bacterium
TGACGCAGTTGCAGGGCCCGAACAGCGGCGAGTTCTTCCCCGTCGGCACGACAACTGTCGCTTTCCAAGTGACCGACGACGCCGGCACCGCCGTTACCTGCTCGTTCACGGTTACAGTGAGGGACGTTGAAAAACCCGTCATTGTCACTTGCCCTGCGGACCGCTTTGTACTTACCAGTTCCAACGGAACGGGCGACTGCTCTGGGCTGGTGCCGGACTTGGTGCCAGAAGTCGTGGCTACTGATAACTGTGGCATTGCCAGCATCACACAAGACCCCGCGGCAGGCACATCTTTCGGTTCTGCACATGGCGACATGATTTTTGTGACCATCACGGTGACAGATATTCACGGCAATATAGAAACCTGCAAAGTCAAATTGACACTGCAGGATGACGAAAACCCGACAATTGACTGTTCGCAGATACCGACGGCTCTGGACAACACGCCCGGATATTGCCATTACTTTGTTGCTGGTTTTGAACTGAACCCAACTTACTCGGACAACTGCGGCCCGCTCACGCTGACCAACAGTTTGACTGGCAATAACACGCTCGGCGGCACACCGCTGCCTGTGGGCTCTACCACCGTTGAGTGGAAAGTGACCGATGCAGCAGGCAACATGGCTACCTGTTCGGTGACGTATGTTGTTACAGACGTCGAGCCGCCTTTGGCACGCTGCCAAGGCCCGCAAATAGACGTTGTACTTGATGGTGATGGCTTTGCTCAGTTGACAGTGGCAAACGTAAACAACGACAGTTGGGACAACTGTGGCCCGTTGGCTCGCACGGAAATCAGCCGTGGTGGTGCCTTTGGCCAGTTTGTTTACTATTCCTGCGACGACATTGTGCAAAATAATGGCCTACTTTTGGTCGTGCTGGAAGTAGAAGATCAATATGGCAATACGGATACCTGCCACACTTTTGTGTCCGTGCTCGACCTCGAGTCGCCGGTGATTACCTGCCCGAACGGCGTAGAGACGGTGACCGACCCCGGCGTTTGTACAGCAGTGGTCAATGGCATCGGTTTGCAATATGTCCATGACAATTGCCCGGTGACCATCACTTACGTTATCACGGGTGCGACCACCGGCAGCGGCTTTGACGATGCCAGCGGTACCGTGTTCAACAAAGGGGTTTCCACAGTGACTTATACTGTCGTGGACGAGAGCGGCAACTCTGCCGTGTGTTCCTTCGACGTGGAAGTTTACGACGAGGAAAACCCGATTATTGATTGCTCAAACATCGCCAACCTCATTCGCTCGAACAACCCAGACCAGTGTTCCTACACAGTGGTCGGAACTGAGTTTGACCCGGCTTCCTTCTCGGACAACTGCCCGGGCGCGACGATCACGAACAACTACAACAATTCTCCGAGCCTTGCAGGTGCCGAGTTTCCTGTTGGCCAGACCACTGTCATCTGGACAGTGACCGATGCCAGTGGCAACACAGTGACCTGCTCGAGCAAAGTGAAGATAGAGGATACGCAACTGCCAACCATCACCTGCCCGACAGCTGATGCCACACAGTTCACAAACGACCAAGACCAGTGTTCGAAGACGATTTTAGACGGAGCACTCGACCCGGCGTTCGCTGACAATTGCCCAGATGCTAGCATCACACACAACTATGTGACTGCTCCCAATCCATGGACGTTGGCAGGTGCGACCTTCCCAGTTGGCTCCACGACGATTGTTTGGACTGTGGCAGACAAAGCGGGCAATACCGCTACTTGTTCTATCACAGTAGTAGTGACGGATACTCAAGTACCGGAATTTATCAACTGCCCGGTCACAATGGTCATGGTGGGCAACGATGTTGACCAGTGTTCCGCAAAGGTCAACTGGTCTATCCCGGTGGCAGAGGACAATTGCGACATATTGTCTATCGTGCAGACAGGCGGCCCATTGAACGGCACAGTGTTTCCCGTGTCGCCCAATCCGATCGTCGTCACCTACAAAGCGACGGATGTACACGGCAACATGTCCACCTGTACCTTTGAGGTGCAAGTTGTGGACACGCAAGAGCCCGAGTTCGACGCCGATATCACGATGCCCAACGACATCACGGTGGAGTGCGACGCTATCCCGGACAATTGCGTTTGGCACGGCAACGGTGCTCAGTTGATATGCTCGCCGCTGGTGAACAGTGATGTGCATGATAACTGCACTGCGCCAGAGGACTTGGTTATTGAATTTACCGAAACCAGCACACAGTGCGCCGACCCGTCGCAGTGCTGCTTCTATAATTACACCCTCACACGCACTTGGAAAGTGACGGACGAGGCAGGCAATATGTTGGTGCACACGCAGGTCATTACCGTAGAGGACACTACTCCGCCAGTGGCCAAGTGCAAGAATATCACTGTCACGCTCGACAAATTTGGCAACGCTACAATCACGGGCGCCGACATTAATGATGGCTCTACCGACAATTGCGCCGCACCACAATACTTGACATACACTGCCATTCCGAATACTTTTGGCTGCAATGATTTGGGCCCGAACGATGTGACGCTTGTTGTCACCGACCCATGCGGCAACAGCAGCACCTGCATAGCTGTAGTGACTGTTGAGGAAGGTATTGGTAAATGTGTCCCGGAATATGATCTGGCTCGCTCCATAAAGTGTGAGTGCTTGAACAACGCCACTACATTGGACAACGGCCAGTTCCGCGAAGTCATCCAAATCTGGGCTTTGGCTGGTCAAACTTGGACATTGACCGCCAATCAAGGTCTATATTCCGAAACCAGTCCAGCACCTCCCGGTGCTCCGGTTGCACTACCTGTCGGCACTGAATTGGTCATGGGCAACCTTGATGGTTTGGACAACGATGGCGACGGAACCATTGACGAGGCTGACGAGATGGTGTTCTACACGCTCAAAGGCATACATGTAGATGGTATCGGATACACTGTCACGGTGAAGAATGCACAAGGCCAATCCTTGACTATCTCGAACAAGTGCTACTACCCGACACCGATATTCTTGAACTTGGACGACCC
>CAYZVM010000049.1:28142-29616 GCA_964481485.1 uncultured Saprospiraceae bacterium
CAGATGATCATGCAATTCGTCAACGTGGTGGGTACCCCCGCGACGGTGGTGTGCAATGATTTGCTGCACGTGTCACTTGATGCCGACTGCGAAGAAGAGATAACACCCGACGATGTATTGGAGGGTACCTACTTCTGCTACGACGACTATAAAGTTGAACTGGACAAAACCCCACCATACGGCAACGGACCTTGGGTGCCAGCAATTGTTAATGCTGATGATATTGGCAAAACATACGCATATCGTGTGGTGCACCTCTTGGGCGGCAACGTTTGCTGGGGCAACCTCAAAATCGAGGACAAACTCCCACCGGCCATTACTTGCCCGGCAGATATCCAGATACTCTGCACAGAGGACGAGGACAATTTGCTGTTGACCGGCCAGCCTACTTGGGAAGATTGCTCAAACGTGAACATCACGCGCCAAGACGACTACACACAGTACACTTGTGCCGAGAACAGTTTGGTGTTCACCCGTGTCACTCGCACTTGGACTGCCACTGATGTGTGGGGCAACGCCTCCACCTGTGTGCAGTTTATTGACAAATTACGCGGCAAGACCGACCAAGTCACCTTCCCCGGCGATGCGGAGTTTGTGTGCGACAACCTGCCAGCAAGCCTTGACCCATCGGTAACCGGTTGGCCCAAGGTCGGCGGCACGGACATCACCACCAACGGCTCTGGTGCCTGCGGCCTGTCGGTCAGTTACACCGACGAAGAGGCTGCCGTCTGCCCCGGTTCCTACAAGATAGTCCGTACTTGGAAGATCACCGATTGGTGCACCGGAACGACCACTCCGATTAATGTGACGCACGTTCAGTACATAAAAGTGCTTGACGCGCCGCCGACAATAGATTTCTCCAACTTTGTGTACGACGCTGCCCACGGCTGGTACGTGCTGAGCGCCAACAGCCAGCACAACGGTCAATGCATCGCCGCAGGCCCGCTGCCGCTGGCCGTCATAGACGGCGTGTGCAACCAAGCAGTTCAGGTGAAGATCACTACTCCAGTTGGATTGGTGCAGAATGGCGGCCTTATACCGGCTCCCGGCTTGGGCGTAGGTCAGCACCTGATAAAATACTTCGTCGAGGACGAATGCGGCAACGTGACAGAGACCAGCATCACGGTTAACGTGGTGGACGACGTGCCGCCGTCGGTGGCCTGCGACGAGTTCACGCAAGTGGCGCTGAGCGCTGGCGGCACCGCTTTGGTGAACGCTACGACCTTTGACGACGGCAGTTACGACAACTGCTGCCTCGACCACTTCGCGGCTCGCCGCATGAACGGTAAATGCGACGGCACCGCTGATGATTTTGGCCCGACAGTAGAGTTCTGCTGCACGGACATCAACGACACCATAACGGTCGTGTTCCGAGCCTATGATTGCCACGGCAACTCAAATGACTGCATGGTCCAAGTATTTGTTGAGGACAAGATCAAGCCGACGTGCGACGCCCCGGCGAACGTGACGGTGT
>CAYZVM010000050.1:0-29536 GCA_964481485.1 uncultured Saprospiraceae bacterium
CGGCATAGAACAAGTTATGGTTGGAGGATTCGTCGTAATTGTCCAGTGCCGTGCTTGAACGATGGTAAGCAACGGCATTGCCAGTGCCGATTGGCGTGGAAAGATTGACGAAAATATTGTTTTTCAATATGAGATTCCCAGTGGTTGCCGTGGTCGAGGTAGAGCGATAGAGTGCTGCTGTGGCAAAATTGGCACCCGTCGTGGAGGCGTTCAGGAAAACCGTATTGTAGGAAACATTGAGCGTCGAGTTGGCCGTCGTCACCGTAATGTTCAACCCGCGAACGGTGGGCGCAGTAGCCGACGACGAACTCGCATTGGGTGCTTTGATGTCGCCAATGAGGTTGTTGTACACATTCGCGACTCCGGCAGTTCCAGTGCTGCCGAGTATCAAACCCGACACAGTGGGCGCACCAGTGGATGTGCTTCGGATGTCGTAAATTTTATTGTTGAAGATATTGGGCGAACTGCTCAATTGGTTGCTGCCCGCTACCGTGGTGCCGCCCCCGCTGAGGGCGTAGATTGCGTTGTGAGAAAAAGTTCTGGTTCCGGTGGTAGTGTTCAAATACATCCCGTACAAAATCCCCGTACCCGCATGGGTCAGGTTGTGTACCTTATTATAATTGAAGTTTTCGTCCACCGGAGAGCCAATGTTGTAAATACCATACATCGCACCGGTGCCGGTCGTTTTCAAGCAGTTGAGGTTGCTGACCGTGTTGCTGTCCACCACCACGGTGCCGGTCGAGGTCTGGATTCCGTACATGATGCTGGCCGTGCCCGCACCGTCAATGCTCAAGTTTTGAACAGTGTTGTTTTTCACGTTGACCATCATCCCGGTGGTACCTGATGAATTGTAGATACCTATGGTGGTGCCTCCGCTGGTGCCGACGCGGGCGTGGTTGCTCACCATGTTGTTCTTGATATTGACCGTCATCCCTGCGTTGCTGGCGGTATTGTATATCAAGTAGTTGACACCCGTCCCGGTCAAAGCCGCATTGCTATAAGAGGTGTTTGAAATGTTGTTGTTTTCGATGTTCAAGAAAGCGGGTGTCGCAGTGTTGTAAATACAATAAAACACACCTGAAGTGGCCGTTGGGTACTCGCCTGTGAGCGTATTGTTTTTGATATTGATTGTATTTCCCGCTGGCGTAGAACCAAAAACATTCTGAATGCCGGTGACTTGGGAAGTAGTGCCGCCGCCTTTTATCGTAACATTGTTGAAATTACAATCCGCGCTGGCACTGACTGCGGTGTTTAAAAATACGCCCCGCAGTGTGCTGGGGTGATTTATCCCTGCGCCGTCGTTGTTGTTGATGGTATTGCGCGAACAGTTGAAACCCCATTGATTGGAAGCAAAAATGCCTGTGGAAGGCGTGTTGGCACTCGCGCCGCCGCCGAAATTCAGTACAGTATTGCCAGTAGCGGGCATCGTACCGCCCACATCGTTGCCCGTATCGCCCAAATCAAATGGGGACGGAGCGACGTAACCGTCGAAGACGATACCGGCGTTGCAATTTTGAATGGTGTTGCTGTATATCTTGTTGAACGAGTTGGAGCCGCTCGGAGCCGTGACGGTTATTGCGGTATTGACCGTGGGGGTGCAATTGAGCACCACAATACCTGCCGAGCCATTGTCGCCCACGCCACTCCATGCAGCGAAGTTGTCGCGGTTGAGCGTGATTGTACAGTTTTTGATGGTCACGTTCTGGCAGCCATCAATATCGGAAGTTTTGAACAATCCATAGCCGTATTCCATCGTCGTGGTCGGGTCGGTGTTGGCAGCAGATTCCTGCAAATCAATGCCGTCAATCGTCACCCAGTCGCTCCCGGAGAGACTGAACATCCCGTCGCGTTCGCCACTGCCCGGCCCATTTGCGCCGGTGTAGGCCGTCAGAACGGGATTGGCTCCAGCACCGTTTTTTTGGATGGTAATTTGGTCGGTTGAAGTACCATTGGCCGTAAGGTCTATTCGGCCTGCCAGCGTTTCCGTGTGGCCTGCCGCCACATTTACCGTAATCGTGCCAGTGTGCGTGCCAGCATTGATGGCAGTCACGGCAGCAGCCAATGTCGGGTAACTGGCCATCATGGTGCCGCCCGTTGAGGTGACATCCACCTGTGCCTGAAGGTTGCTCACCATAAGCAGCCCGCCAAGAAGGCTGGCCAATGTGAACATCTTGCCCGCCAAACGGCTCGAAAGAATTGCTGGAGAGAGTTGGTAAAATTTGTTCATTTTCATGAGTTTGAAAAACAGGAATAAAAAAACATAATGCAACACGCAGCACGGCTCACCTTGCAGTGATCGCTCGGGCGCGTCCGTTTTCCGAAGAAAACAAAAGCCTTGTTAGCATCGTCGAAAGGCTCAAAAACCATTTGACAATGCCAACAACAATTCCAAAAAATTTGAATTTTCTCTCTCTTAAAATTTGATGGATTAAAGCCCGAGGCTCAATACGGAAGGAAAATAAAAAGAGGGATACACCTTCGCTGGCTCAGATATGAGAGACGCGACGGTGCAAAATCGGAAAGGGAAAAATATTGAAAAAGTGATGCGGAGAGAATGTCGTGCCTGTCAGGAAAACAGATGGCAGCACCTACGATACTTCTTCATGAGATTCGGATTACAGGATTAAATCAGGGCGAAAGTAGGAAGGTTTTTGGAGCGGCAAATCTTTTCTAAAAAAAATAACATCAAAAATCCCGCCAGCTTGCGCTCGCGGCGAGAACGCATATTGCACAAAGAGCGACTTTATACAAACCGCCCGGCCACACACAATTTGCGCGAGCCGGGCGGTTCAATTTCCCATAGTTTGTTGTCCTTGAATCAATTGGAGCGCACCGCGCTGCGGTAGCGGCATCATTTCAATTACCTGCCTGCACTATGAATTTACCTATCCAAAGCACAATATGCCCTTCGTCGTCGCCCGATGGCCTGCGCTGCCCAACCACAAGATAATATAGCCCGGGGCGGGCGCGGAGCACCGGTCGAAATTCCGTTAGGTAAGAGTTCGGAGCGTATGGAGTGAGAGGCAGCGAAAAAGTTGCGAGGGGTTGTTTGTTGTCCCAAGCCTCTGGGCGGTTTGGGTATATGAGCAGTTCCAATGGTTGGTCGGTAGGGATATCGCCCCCCGTCGCGACGCCTCGAACGGGGAGTGTAATGCGGCCATCGTGCAATTGGAACGACGCGCCGACAGCGGGGCTGCTCAGTTCAAAACCGATACCGCTGCCGCGCATCATATCGCCGATGCGGGCTTCCAGCACGGGATTGGGTGCAAAGTCCGCCGGGTCGGCCATGGCGATGGGCTTGTTGGGGTTTGATTTGATGGGCGGTGAAACAGGATCAGAAGGTGTGGTGGTGTCTATGAGTGGCTGATTTTGTTCGGGTTGGGGAGAGTTGGAGCGGGGTGAAGTTTCGCCGGGAGTCACCCATCGCCAAACGAAAAAAACCGCCACCGCCAACAAGACAACGATGCCTGTGAGTCGAGGCCATCTGGGAGAAGATGCTGGAGGAGAGCTTTCAGAAGACGGAAAGTCGTCTATAGGCGGCGGGTCGCGCAGCAAATTGTCGAGTGCGGTACGCAATCTGAAGTTGCCCGCATCGCCCAACGATGTGTGCAAGGCGCGGTGGAGTTCCACTTCGGTACGGAAGTCGGCATCGGTCGTCATTTGGCGTTCCACCGCTTGGTGTTCCGCATCCGGCAACGTGCCGTCCAAGTATCGCTCTATCAAGTCGTATAATTCTTCTTTGTTCATGCTCCGATGAGTTCCCGGTACGCCGGGTTGCTTTTGACCAATTCCACCAGCCGGTCTTTGCATTGGAGCTTGCGGCGGCGGGCATAGCCCTCGCTGCCAAAGCCCATTTGCACGGCGATGGTTTCCATGGGTAGTTTTTGGAAAAACAGTTCAAGGAGTTTTTGGCAGTCTTCGCCGAGTTGGCGGAAGGCACGCCAGAAAAGATTGTCTCGCTCCACTTGGAGGAGTTCGGCTTCTGGGGAGGTTTCGTCGGCGGTATATTTGGCATCCTCCGAAATTGTGACCTCCGAAGTGGCAGATTTTTTGGAGCGGCGGCTGAGCCACAGGTTGCGGCACACGCTGTAAAAAAAGGTACTGAACTGGCTGGTCAGTTGGAAATCAGGCTGTTGGGCTTTTTTATACATCACCAGCACGGCGTCCTGAAAAATATCTTTGGCATCGGCTTCGGAGCCGCCGTACTCTCTTAGGAGGTTGCGAATAATGGGAAATTGCTCCCGGTACAGTTGTTCGAGCGCAAGGCGGTCGCCGGAGAGTATGGCGGAGAGGTAATCTGTTTGAGCCATAGGGAATCAAGGTGATTTCATGGATTTGAGGTTTCAGGGTTGGGCGTTCAAAGGTAGGGCGAAAAATATGTTTGAAAAAAAATCCTGCGAGGCGTGTCACATTTGGGAAGGGCGGCAGATGAATGGGGGTAAACGCTTTCAAACAGGGCGTTTGCGAAAGTTCAAACACCATTCTTTCACAAAAAAAATTTACCGTTATGAAAAAGTCCATTCTGTTTTTCACCACACTGCTGCTGCTCGCTTTTGCATTTCAAAGTTGCGAAGAATGTAAGGAGCCATTACCCTACTGTGCCAAAGTCACCAAAGTCGTGGTGACACAATTCCCCACGACGAACGGCCCCATCCCTTGGGATGACAACGGCACTCAAACTGACCTCTTTATCCGATTTTGGGATATGTCGTCCGAAGTTGGTGGCGAGCCTGTGAAGATTTACGAGTTTGCCAGTTTTATCCAAAATGCTCAACCCACCGAACCGCACACTTTCGACCTGAGCGATACCGACCTGTGTCTTTCCCCAACCACCACTTACCGCCTTTCTTTGTACGATGAAGATGACGATGCCAACCCCAAAACAGACGTCCAGATTATCGAAGGCATCAATTTCACTCCTTACGATGTGGATGGCAGTGAATTTCCCAATCCCATTATTCTTGCAAAAGATGGCACCACCATTGAGGTTCATGTAGAGTATTTGAAATGAAAATCAACAATTTAGGCTGACTTTAAAAGGGCTTCTGCGCCGTTCCCGGTCGGAAGCCCTTTATCTTTTTATTCCACGAGCACAAACCCCGCCCAAGCCGAAGCACTCCGCGGATACTTCTCCCGCATGGCTCGCTGCGCTCCCCGGAACGCATCGGGCACGGGTTTTTTCTCTTCCAGGTATTGCTGGTAGAATTCGGTCATCAACTCTCCCGTCATCCGGTCGCTCACTTGCCAAAGGCTCATGATCAGGTATTTCGCTCCGGCGATTTTGAAGGCTCGTTGCAGGCCATACACGCCTCGTTGCCAACCAGATCGCCGAGGCCGGTCTCGCAAGCGGAGAGTACCACGAGTTCCGTGTTCGATAAATTTATCTGACTTATTTCGTAAGCCGTCAGGATACCGTCCTCGCCCTGTGCCGGTGGCTTGCCAGTCGTCCAAGTCGGGTTCGCGCCCGCGAGGATGAGCCCCGCACGAATCATCGGGTGGTTGCTGATTTTGAAAACCGGCTCTTGCATCTCGCTTCTCACCGTCTCGCCCCTCACTTCTGATTTTAGGTCTGGAAAAAAGTACCCGTGCGTGGCAAGGTGAAGGATGCGGGGTCCTGAGGCATCGGGAGAGCGGCCAAGTTGTTTGAAAGTTTCCTCTGTTGCTGCCGGGCCTGTTTGGAGAGCGGTCTGGAAACCTTGTTTTTGAAGCATCCCGGCGATGTTGTGCACTTCAGTTTCGGTGGCAGGCAGTGGCCTCCAAGGGTTGTTGTCGCCGCCGCCGCGCAAGGTGGTGTCGTAGGGGAAAGGCAAAGCATTAACAGCCACACCACGCTTATCATCTTCTGTGTCTGAGTTTTGTACCGCAGCCGCGATTTTTGAGTCGTATTGAATCCCGCCAAATAGGGCTGCGTTGCTACCGGTGCTTTTGTTGTTGCCTCTCACTACCAATTGCCTCGTGCTTCCGAGCAAAACGAGGTGATGGCTGTCGGCGAAAGTTTGTTCAGCATTAAGCGGGACAGCACCCAAATTGACGCGGTGCAGCAACCCAGATGGAGAACAATAGATCGTATTCACACCTCGAAGCAAGCTATCCAACGGCTGCCAGATGAGCGCGTGGAAGGGGTTTTTGCCGTTGCGGAAAGCGTAGCGTTGGTCTATGAGGTCGAAGTCGCCGCCTTGGATACCGCGCAGGAGCGGAGTGAGTTGTCGCTCTTCGAAGAGCGGGATAAAGGAGGGTTGAGTATCTCCGGCCCGCAACACAAGTGCAGCGTACGTCACGCTGTCGGTGGGGTCGGGGGTATAGTAGTTGTAGTGGATAAATTCGATGGCGGCCTCGCCGGGCTTGAGTGCCGACTGCACTTCCTGCCAGTTGACTTGTCGAATGGCCTCGCCATAGCCTGCGACCGTGCGGACGAGTTCTTTTTCGGTGGTGTTGGCTTTTTCTTCGAGTTCTGCGACGTTTTTTCGCTCGGCGGTGGGCTTGGTGTATTCGGCGGCGAGGCGGCGGTGGTAGGATTTGAGGAGGTTGTGGAGGCGGATGGCAGCAGTGTCGTGCTGGGCGAGGTTGTTGATGCGGGAGGAGGTGTTGAGCAGGAAACCTTTGTAAAAGAGATTGTTATTAAACGCGGTCTGTTCTGACTCGTTTTGACTGGTCATTTGGGTGAAAGAGAGTATCTTGGATTGATTGAATAAAAATAGATGCAAATAACTGTTCAATTCTTGCTCAGACATATAACGCATAGCCCAAGTTACTGAAGTTTGATCCAGTTGTGCGTATTCGGCCATCAAAGAGGCGGTTTTTTCATGATTGCCCATACTCCAATACAAACCTGCCAAGGCCGCCAAGATTTCCGTATATTGAGAATGTTCTTTACCTATCACTTTTTCCAAAATGGCTTTTGATTCGAGATAAAGTGCTTCTGCTTTTTTGTAATCGATCGTTTCATAATACAAAACCGCCAGGTTGTGCAGGCTCCATGCATAATCAGGATGTTCTTTCCCCAATGCTTTTTCCCGAATAGCTTTGGACTCAAGAAAAAGTGCTTCAGCCTTTTCGTAGTTGCCCATTCCCTTGAACAAAATTGCCAGGCCGTTCAGGGTTTCTGCATAATTAGGATGTTCTTTCCCCAATGCTATTTCCTGTACGTCTTTGGCTTCAAGGAAATACGTTTCTGCTTTCGCGTAATCTCTCTTCTCTTTATACAAATTTGCCAAGTTTTTTAAGTTTATTGCGTAATCGGGGTGTTCTTTTCCCACAACTTTTTCCAAAACATCTTTGGCTTCAAGATAAAGCACCTCCGCTTTTCCATAGTTGCCTACCGCATCGTACAGTGTCGCCAGATTGTGCAGGCTGAAGGCATAAGCGAGGTGTTCTTTTCCCAATACTTTTTCCCGGATGGCTTTAGCTTCGAGGGTAAGCTTTTCTGCTTTTTCGTAGTTGCTCATTTTCTGGTAAGCTCCTGCCAGTTCGTCCAGATTAGATGCATAATCTGGATGTTCTTTTCCCAATACTTTTTCGCGGATATTTAAGGCTTCGAGGAAAAGCGCTTCCGCTTTTTCGTAGTCGCCCATTTCATAATACAAGATTGCCAGATCGTGCAAACTCCATGCATAATCGGGATTTTCTTTTCCCATAGTTCTTTCTGCTATGGCTATGGATTCATGATAAAGCGCTTCCGCTTTTCCATATTCGCCTAAGTTCATATACAAAATTGCCAGGTTGTGCAGGCTTGCCGAATAATCAGGATGTTCTTTTCCCAGTACTTTTTCACGGATGGCTAATGCCTCTATATGAAGCACTTCCGCTTTTTTATAGTCGCCCAAACTCCAATACAGAACTGCTAGGACATTCAGATTCTTTGCATAATCTGGATGTTCTTTTCCCAGCACTTTTTCATAGATGGACTTGGCCTCAATATACCATTTTTCCGCCTCAGCATAATCTGTTTTATAGTAGAGTGCCGTGCCATGATACAAGCAGCAACTGGCATACGTTGCCGACCCACGCCCGAAGTTTTCCAATGCAAGTTTCTCAGCAACAGCATTGACTTCGAGTGCCTTGTCGAAATCACTTTGGCCTGTAAATTTTCGGGAGAGATGTAACAAGCTATCCACTTGCCGCACCACCGAAGAATCTACAACTTGCGAAAATACCAGCGCCGGCACCAGCCAAAGCAGGAGAGAAAGGATCGTTTTCATGGTCGGAACATTTTAGAAGTGAGAAGAAAGAAGTGAGAGGCGCGACACCCGAAAAAAATCTGAAAAAAATCCTTTCCCCGTGTCACATCCCCGCCGACTGGCAAATATACCCGCAACGACGCAGATAACTGCGGCTACGCCTAGAAAAAATCACCTGCATACAGGCGGCCTTTTCTTGAGCGGACAAAACTTCTTCTTTTCACTTTTCAAACATTCACACGATATGAAAACGACTCTCCCTTTTTCCCAACTTTTCCTGCTCGGCTGTGGGGTGTTTTTTGCTCAGAGCCTGTTTGCGCAGTGGTCGCAGAACGTCGGCAACAATATCATTTTCAGCACCCCCGCATCCAGAAATATCGGCATCGGGACAGGCAATGTAGATATTGACGAAAAAATCCTCGTGCAAACCGCAGATGACGCTCTTGGAATAGCCCATACAAACGGGGTTGTCACGCTGTCAACATGGATTGGCAACAATGGGGCTGAAATCGGTACGCGCACCAACCACCCGCTCCGTTTTTACACCAATGGCGGCGACCCACAAATGACCCTCCGCACCAATGGAAATTTGGGTCTTGGCACCACAAATCCCTCCCGATTACTGCATTTGCGCCACAACAACACCAATACTGCCACTGGTCAACTCTACATCGAGCAGGACGGCACAGGCGATGCTTGGATGAATTTCGGCCTGACCAGTGGACGGCACTTCGCTATGGGGATTGACAACACAGACGACCAATTTAAAATCGGCACAAACAGCACATCGCCAAGCGGAGTGCATTCCGGCACTTTATTTCGCATGAACTCATCGGGCAACGTGGGCATCGGCACCAGCAGCCTGACTTACCGGCTCAATGTAAGGGGCGTCATTCGCGCTGAAGAAGTCCGCGTGGAAACGGGTTGGGCAGACTTTGTTTTCAACGACGATTTCCAGCTGCGCCCGCTCAGCGAGGTGGAAAAATTCATCCGCAAACACCGCCACCTACCCGATGTGACACCCGCCGCTGACATCCAAAAAGAAGGCCTACAGGTGGCAAAACAAATGACCGAGATGATGCAAAAAATCGAAGAACTCACCCTGTATATCCTCGAACTGAACAAACGGCTGGAGCAATTGGAAACGGAAAACACGGTGCCGAAAAACAAGTGAGTGCTCCATTTCTCACTCAATCGAGGTTGCTTTACAAAACCCCTTTCTGGGCGAACAGGGCAACTTCCTTCCATTCATCTTCCAATTTTTGATTGCCATGAAAAAGATAATTTTCCTCATAACAATGGCGGCCCTATGTGCGGCAGCTGCCCCTGCTGTTGCCCAAAAGTCGCCAGGTGACACCCTAAAAGCCAATGCTTTGTACCGAAAAATCATCGTTCAAAAAACGACTGGGCAAGACTTTCGGAGGCATCAACTTTTTTCCCAGCCCGTGCAAAAAAATGATGCCCAGCGTGGCACTTATCAAACGCTCCTGCTTGATGTTTCCCGGCACAGAACTTTATTGGAGTCCAATCCCAAAACGCTGACGCTCGAACTTCCAAAGGCCGACGGCAGCCTGTTTGAAGTGGAATTGGTGCAGGTGAACCCATTTGCCCCGGGCGCCCAGTTCAAACTTGTGGACAAAAAAGGCAAGCACGATTTTGTCCCCGAAAAAAATCTGTATTTCCGGGGGATAGTCAAAGGGAAGAAAACCTCGCTTGCCGCCCTGACGGTTTCAAAAGACGGGGTGCAAGGGCTGTTTTCAGATGAAACCGGCAACTTCAATCTTGGCAAGTTGGGCTATTCCCACACAGAGTATGCTTTTTACAATGACAGGGAGCTGCAGTTGCCTTTTCAGTTCGAATGCAACACGCCGGATGAAGATGTGGCTATCGAGCATTCTACCCGGCGCTCCGGGATTGACGGGCCTCCCTGCGTTATGCTTCATGTAGACTGCGATCATCAGTTGTACCAACTGAACGGTTCGAGCGAAATTCAAACCGCCAATTATGTGGGGGCTCTTTTCAACCAAATGGCGGCGGTGTACGACCTTGAGGATATCAACCTTTCCATCAACGAAATTGTAGTTTGGGGAGACGACGACGAGTTTTCTCCAGTTCCAGATGGCGGCGGGGCTGCGAGCAGTGCAATAGCACTTGAAAGATACGCCGACCATATCCAAGATGATTACCCCGGTGAAATATCGTGTTTGTTGGCTGCTGATAATGGGGGGCTTGGAGGGCTTGCATGGCGTGAACAGCTGTGCGGCATTTACCAGCCCATAAATTCATCGGGCCCCTATTTGTATTGTGACGTTGATGGAGGGGCTGTCGTGAACTTTCCTACTTACTCTTGGGACACTTATGTCTGGACGCATGAACTTGGACATAGCCTCGGCTCGCGTCACACCCATTGGTGCGGTTGGGCCGGCGGAGCCATTGACAATTGTTTTTGTCAAGCTGTTGCCGAGGGCAATCTATCTCTCCCGTCCAATGGCCAATGTCGAGAGCCAACTGATGCTTCTTGTACAGCTGGCCCAATACCGGCTCAAGGTACCATTATGAGCTACTGCCATGGGGTGGATGATGTCGGCATCAATCTTTCCCTCGGCTTCGGGATACAGCCGGGTACCCTAATTTTCAACAATGTGATAGATGCCTGGATGGACGAGGAATGTTTGAGCGCTTGCGGCTCGGAATGTGTCAGCACAATGAGCATCGTCAACAATTTAAGCTCGGATGATGAAGTGCATTTTGAAGCATCCGAGTCCATAGCAGGTTTTGGGCAGATAATGCCAGATGCCGATATCCAGTTCGATGCGGGAGAATTAGTACTGCTTCGTCCGGGATTCAGGGCACATGCTGGATCGACTTTCCGTGCTTATATTCATGGCTGCCTGGATGATTCGGCGCGCCCAAATAACCATTCTGGTGAACGTTCGTCATTGACTGAACAAGAAAACACGGTGACTACTGAACTTTCCGGCCTCAGCGTTGCCCCCAACCCCTTCTCCACTTCCACCACCCTCACATACACCCTTGCCGAACATTGTCAAGTGGATTTGCAAATCTTCAACGCCACCGGTATGCTCATCGCCAACCCAGTGCAGCAACAACAGCAGGAGGCGGGCGACTACCAATATACCTTCGAGGCGAACGATTTGCCAGACGGCATCTATCTGGTGGTGCTGCAAAAAGATGGCGAGCGCGTGGCGAAAAGGGTGGTATTGACGCGGTGAGCACAGCCTTTTTCCCAAATAACCGCGGTAAGCATATTGGGCAGATGTTTCCAACATGACAAAAAACGCGAAAAAAACCGCCCGGCCACACACAATTTGCGCGAGCCGGGCGGTTCAATTTCCCATAGCTTGTTGTCCTTGAATCAATTGGAGCGCACCGCGCTGCGGTAGCGGCGGTTCACTTCGTCCCAATTCACCACATTCCACCAAGCGGCGACGTAGTCGGGCCGGCGGTTTTGGTAATGGAGGTAGTAAGCGTGTTCCCACACGTCGAGGCCGAGGATGGGGTGGCCTTTTTTCTCGGCCACATCCATCAGCGGGTTGTCCTGATTGGGCGTGCTGGTGATGAAAAGGTTGTCGTCGGTATCCACACAGAGCCAAGCCCAGCCGGAGCCGAATCGGGTGGCGGCAGCTTGGGCAAACTGCTTTTTGAATTCGTCGAACGAACCGAAATTCTTTGTGATTTTGGAAGCTACGTCGCCGGTAGGTTCGCCGCCACCATTGGCAGACATGATTTCCCAGAACATGGTGTGGTTCCAATGGCCGCCGCCGTTGTTGCGCACAGCGGGTGGGAGTTTGCTGATGTTGGCGAACAATTCTTCGAGGCTTTTGCCCTCGTGTTCAGTGCCTTGCAGGGCAGCATTCAGGTTGTTGACGTAAGCGGCGTGGTGCTTGTCGTGGTGTATTTCCATCGTGCGGGCATCCACATGAGGTTCGAGGGCAGTGAAAGCGTAGGGGAGGTCGGGAAGTGTAAAAGCCATAAAAATTGGTTATTAGTTATTAGTTATTGGTTATTAGTTGCTGGCAAACTGGGTATTTTTTTTAAACACTGCTGAAAGTAAGAAGTTCAGGCATCCTTCCTCACCCCTTACTCCTCGCTCCTCATTTCTCCCTCAATTTGGTATCGCACATACTTTATTTTCCTCCCCGCCGCCAAATGGAACGACTCATAGAGCGTCTGAATCGCCAGTTCGGGATAGGGCAATTGCGCCAAATAAATATCATCGTTGTTGAAAATCAGGGCGCAACGCGGGTCGGCGGCGATGGTATCGAGGGTGAATTGGTAAAAATCCGGGTCGTCGTGTTTCAAGTGGACGAGGCCGCCGGGACGCAAAACCTGCCTGTATTTTTCGTGAAAAAAAGGTGAAGTAAGCCGCCGGTTTTCTTTGCCGGTGCGGGGAAAAGGGTCGGGAAACGTGATCCAGATCTCGTCCACCTCGCCCGGCGCAAAAAAATGCTCGATGATTTCGATGCGGGTGCGCAGAAAGGCGGCGTTCGCCAAACCCTCCGCGAGCGCGGTTTTTGCACCTTTCCAGAGCCGATTGCCCTTCACGTCCACGCCGATGAAGTTTCTTTCGGGAAATCGCTGCGCCAGCCCAACTGTGTATTCGCCGCCGCCACAAGCGAGTTCGAGGGTGATAGGGTGGTCGTTTTTAAAATGTATTTTGTTCCAATTTCCTTTCAAATCCACCGGCACCATGCCCGCCCCCACGAGCGAGGGCTGCTTCACATTGTAGCACTCGTACACGTTTGGGAACGAGAGGATTTCGGCGAATTTGCGGAGTTTGTTTTTTCTGCCCACGGCGGCTGGTGATTGGTTGTCGGTTATCAGAGATTGGGGGCGCAAAAATCGGTTTTTCTGGAAAATATAGATACAGCCACTTTTTTTGGTCGTACGGCTTGTTCCGCCCGACCTTCGTTTTCGGAGCAGGAGGAACAAGCAAAACCACTACCGAAACTATTTTCGCCCAAGCCTTTTTTATCTTTGCCGCGTTCTTTTTACAAAAAATTGGTTTTCAGATATTTAAACACCGTTAGCCTCACTCCTTCCCCCTCACGTCTAATATTATGTATCCCGACCTATCTTACATCGCTCATGCCATTTTCGGCACACAACCGGACAACTGGCTTTCTATTTTCAAAACTTTCGGGTTTTTCCTCGCTATCGCGTTTCTCGTCAGCGCGGTCGTATTTTATTCCGAACTGAAACGCAAGGCTGGAGAGGGGTTTTATCAGCCCACGGGAAGCACAGTAACGGAAGGGCTGCCCGCCACACCGGCAGAAATATTGGTGAATGCGCTGGTCGGTCTGCTGATGGCAGGCAAGGGCATGTACGCCTACTTGAACTACGAAGATTTCCGCCACGACCCGGCCTCCATTATTTTGTCGGGCAAAATACATTGGCTGGCCGGGCTGCTCGGCGCCGCCGCACTCGGTGCGCTCACTTGGTGGGACGCCAACCGCAGGCGCAAAAACCCACCCGTGACCCGCGAGGTGCAGATTTACCCGCACGACCGCATCAGCGAACTGACCGTGTGGGCAGCGGTAGGCGGCATCCTCGGGGCCAAAATTTTTGATTTATTCGACAACTGGGATTCTTTCCTGCAAGACCCCATCGGCTCACTCACTTCCGGCGGTGGACTGGCATTTTTTGGCGGTCTGACGATGGGCTTCATAGCCGTGGTGATCTATATGTGGCGGCACAAAATCCCATTTTGGCCGACGGCGGATGCCGTATCGCCCGCACTCACAGCCGGTTATGGCGTGGGGCGCATCGGCTGTCAACTCTCCGGCGACGGTGACTGGGGCATCGTGAACAACGCGCCCAAACCCAACTGGATGTCGTTTTTGCCCGATGGGATGTGGGCCACACAATACCCGCACCATGTACTCAACACGGTACACACAGACCCCGTGCCGAGCATGGCCGTGCCGAATTGTACTTGGGACTACTGCTTCCAACTTTCTGAGCCGGTATACCCTACCCCATTGTATGAAGTGCTGATGATGGTGGTGGTATTTGGCATCTTATGGGCATTGCGCAAACGCATCAAAGTACCGGGGATGCTGTTTTTTATCTACCTCGCCTTTATCGCCGTAGAGCGTTTTTTGATTGAAAAAATCCGCGTCAACGTGGTGCACGAAGTGCTGGGCATGAAAATGACGCAAGCGGAAATCATCTCCGTGGTGCTGTTTCTTGTCAGCGTGGGTGGGATGGTGTATGTGTGGCGGAGGAACAGGGGATAGTAAGCGGTGGGCAGTTCGCAGTAGGCAGGGTATTTTGTGAGTATGCTGCCAAACTTTTGTGCCAAACAATTTCACGCAAAGACGCAAAGCCCGCAAAGAACAATCTACGCTTGGCGAACTTCGCGTCTTTGCGTGACACATTATTTGGTGGGTGTTTTACGAGACAGCCTCTGAAGTTTGATTGTGCTTCATTTTGAAGTCAGCAAAATATCGCGCACGCCTTTCATTATCAAAAACTGCCCGACGAGGTAAGTGGCCATGACGGCCAAACCCGCGTTGCTGAGCGCGTTGCCAAATTTTTGCACCGCAATAAGACAGTCGGACAGCATGAACAAAAGTGCCCCGGCCAGCATCGGCCAGAAAATCTTGTGCGTGACAGCGTCTCTCAGATTCACCACGCTCAACGCCATCGTCGTGATGACAACGGCGTACACGCTCACCGGCAAGCGCATATCGGGCGGTATGCCCGGCCAAAGCCACCATAAAAATCCGGCGAGGAACACCACGAACGGCAGCACCCACCACGGCTGGCTGCGCAAAAAACCGCTTTTGTGGTTGACGAGCGCCGAAAACCCGCCTATGTATGAAAGATGGGCAAATAAAAACGCGACCAGCCCCATCAAAAAGAACAACGCGCCACTTTCCCCGCCAGCAAACAAAAGCAGCACATCGCCCAAGGTGGAAAAAGCCAGCCCCGCCAGTGCCATCCGCCGCAAAAAACGTGCATCAAAGGCTTGGGTTTCGTGTGCCAGCCACCACGCCAGCGTCGGCATCAGCAGCGGTTTTAAGATGAACATCGGGGTTTGTTGGTCTGCGATTTGCGCGACGAGGTAGGCGACGGAGATGAGCGAGAATGCAATGAGCCGGACATTTTTCATGTGGCGAAGATTCCCTGAAATTCTCAATTTTCCAAAACAGGCACCACTATCCTCACCCAATTTTTCAGCAACTGCAGCCCGTGTTCCGTCAAAATAGACTCCGGGTGAAATTGCACGCCCACGATCGGCAAGCTGCGGTGCGTCAGTGCCATGATTTCCCCGTCGTCCGTTTTTGCCAAACATTCAAGCGGGGTGCCGTCGAGCGATTCGAGCAGCAGCGAGTGATAACGCATCACCGTGAACCGCTCTGGGATGCCCATAAACAGCGGGTGGCCATTATGCCGGATTTCAGTTGTTTTGCCGTGCATCGGCACTTTCGCCTTCACGAGTTGTGCACCGAAAAACTCGCCCAATGCCTGATGGCCGAGGCAAATGCCGAGCATCGGCACCCGGTCGTGCAGCCGTTCGATGAGCGCTGGCATCAGCCCGGCATCGGCGGGCCGTTTGGGGCCGGGCGAAAATACGATTGCTTGAAAATCAAGTTGTTCAAATGCGGCGAGCGGGAGTGCGTCGTTGCGCAGCACCTGACATTCCGCCCCCGTTTGCAACAGGTAGTCGTACAGGTTGTAAGTAAAAGAGTCGTAATTGTCGAGCAGGAGAATTTTCATGTTGTGCTCGTGCAGGGCGGGAGCTAAAGTTCTATGCCATCCTCATTGGCGGTGCTGGGCTGGCGCGGAGCGGGATTTTGTTCCGGCTCGTTTTCTATACCGGTGTCTTTGCCCTCGGGCACTTCGTACACTTTGGGTTGGGTCTCCGTTTTTTGGATGCCGTATTTGTCGAGGCGATCCATCCAGCCGAGCGACGTGTCCCATACCTCGGTGGCAAAAGGTTTGAGCCGGACGGCTACCCCCTTGGCCATGCTCGGCATTTCTTTCAATAATGGGTAGGTTTTTGATTGGGCAATGGTAGCCTCATTGACAAATGTGACCTTTACGGCAAACCACAACAACACGCTGTAAATCAAGGTCGCCAACACGGCCATGAGCGCCCCGCCCAACACCCGGTTGAAAAAACCGAGATATACTGCCTGAAGCGCTTTTTCAAAAGCATTGGCGGCAGCACGCAGCATGAACATGATGAGCGCCAGATTGAGGATAAACGCGGCGATGAACATGGAGGGATTCTGCGAATTGAACATCGTCTCCAGCACATTCGTCGTTGTCGGTGTGATTTTGAAAGCAAAGATGACCCCGAACAGGTAGGCAAGCACGTTGAACACCGTGCTGATAATCCCCTGCGTGTAGCCGTGCCGAAAGCCGAAGCCGAACACGATGATGAATATCAAATCAATGGGCATGATGCGATAGTGATTTGGCTTTGAGGGTTTTATGCACTGCAAAGGTGAGGCAAAAGTTTTTATTTTCCTATTTCCGCAATCGGAACACGCGTATCGTGCCTTTCTCTAAAATCAAACTGTCCAGCAGCGGACGGAATTCCGCACCCTCGTCCACCCGGCGTGTATCGGAATACAAATATTGCGCCCCTTCGCCAATCATGTATTCCAAGCCTCCCCGGTCAATGCGGTCAGAATCAAACGCCCACCCTTTTTTGTCAATATAATAAAGGAAAATATGGCGAGAAACGTCGTTGCCCGCCACACAGAGCGCATCTTGCGGCACCGCCTCTCGGAGTTCTTTTTTATAGGTCAACACATCTTTGTTGAAACCTGGCGAATCAGTGTTCCAACTTTTCTGAGTCCGCAAAAACGCTGTCACAGGTGCCAACAGCAGCAAGAAAAAAGCCAGCCGGGTCAAGAAAATATTTTTCCCTGTCAGCAGTTGGAGCGCACCATAAGGCACCAGAATGAAGAGCAGCGGCATGAATGGGAACAGGTAGTAATCGTGCGCGAGTGCAATCATGTTGATTTCAAATAAAAAATACGCAAGCGCCGCCACACCGACCGCCGCCAGCAAAACAAAACGCGCATCACGGTACAACTTGCGAACGAACAGGAAATACCCCGCCGCCAGAAAAAAAGGCAAGGAGGCGTAATTGAGCAACATTTCGGGCAATACAGAAATCAGGTTGCCCCATAGATACTTCAAAATCACGGACATCGGGGTCTCATTTTCCAGCATACCCGCCACGATGCCTGTGCCGCTCCAGTCAGGTATCACCCAAGCATACCATGCCGCCGCCGGAGCCAACAGCAGTGCCATTGTCAACGTGCGCCCAGCGAATGGGGCGAACTCCTTTTTTTTCAAAAACTCTATCAAAAAACACAAAAAGGGGGCGCAGCAGTAAATGACAAATGGGAGTTTGGCCAGTGTCGAAAGGCTCAGGAAAAAGCCCGTCCACAGCAAATCAGCGAATACACGGTGGGTGTGCCAGCGGAAAAAAAACGCCGTCCCCCACACTGCACAGCACAGCGCAAAATTGTCGGGCAAGGGGTTCACCGTGTAGTAAAAAAACGCCGGGGAAAAACAAAGCGCCCAAGCACCCACCACCGCCGCCAGCCGGTCTCTGAACAAATTTTTCACCAAAAAATACATCCCGGCGAGGGTGCATATCCCCATCAAAAAACTCAATATGCGGGTGATAACCAATTGATTGCCAAACAATTTATACACACACGCAAAAAGCCATTGCATGATGGGGAATTCTCTGCGTAAGATGCCATCGTGACTGCCCCGGCTGTCCACCCGAGGGTTCAGGATATTAAAATCCTCTTCGTAAAAATTGACGACCACCACCTGCGTCTGCACCTGCCGCCAAGCGTGAGCGCCCACGAGTTCAGTAGGAAAAACTCGCCAGTGCATCACCGCGCTGAACACCGGAATAAACAACAGCGTGATAACCAGCGCGTGTTTCTTCAAAAAGTACAGGGCGTTTGTCAACATGATACCTGATAATCAAGCTGCAAACATACACACACTCCGCAACCCACCTTTTCCTACGATTGCCAAACTTTCACAACACCCATTTTCTCATAAAAAACCATCCGCTGCACGGTATATTTGCCCAATGATACGCGCCTTGTCATTTTTCGCAATTATCGCCTTGCTTGGCATTTCGGCCTGCTGCAAAGAAGAAATTGTTTCCTTCCGTGTGTTCCGTGAAATATCGTCGCCGGTTACTGCCGATTGCTCCGCCGTGTGGATGCTCGATTCGCTGCACGGCATTATCGTAGGCGGCACACCCTGGCAGAGCGGGTTCATCCTTTCCACTTCGGATGGCGGCCAGACTTGGCAAACGGATACCCTGCTCGACCGAAAAATGGAAGATGTCATGTTTGACCGCACGGGACAGGGTTATGTGTGCGGGCAGGACCGCGCTTTTTATCGCCCGACCACAAACCGGAGTTGGCAGTTGCATCGTACAAATTATGAGTGGAACAAAACCTGTTTTTTTCCCGACGACCGGCGCGGCGTGATGATAAGCGGCGGCGGCTATTCCGGCAGCCAAATCACCACTTTCGGCACCGATGCTTTTTGGAAATTGGATACGCTGCAAAACACGCAGAACGCCATCGCCGATGTGTGGTTTTCCGATTCCGCCACCGCCCACGCCGTCGGTATAGGCTGGGTGCTGCGCTCTGCCGATGCGGGCCGCAACTGGCAGCGATACAACGTGACGGGCGATTTTTTTCAATCCGTCCAATTCCCTACGCCCGAAGTCGGCTACATCTGCGGCTCCAGTGGCACGATTTTGAAAACAACGGACGGCGGGCTTTCTTGGCAAACAATCCGTGAAGGCGGCAGCACCGGCAAACGAAACCAACCTTTTCGGGCGTTGTGGTTCGTCAACGCCGACACGGGTTTTCTCGTTGGCGACAATGGTCTTTTTTGGCGTACCGAAAACGGCGGCACGGATTGGGCACAGGTGCAAGAAGCCCCGGCCAGCGCAGATTTTACCGCCGTTTTTGCCCTCAATGACCGGGGCTGGGCAGTGGCGCGAAACGGACGGATTTTTTATTTTGAACGATAGGCAACTGTGTACGTTTTACTTCTCTTTTACGCCCTTCTCTCTGTTTGAAAAAAAGGCGAAACGTCGTTACCCGGCATTTTTCAAAAAAAACTTGCCGTGTTTTTTGAACCTGCAAAACATTCTGTCAAAAAACCCTACTTTTGAAACAAATTCTGATGCGATGCTGCGAAATCTATCCTGCCTGTCCATTGTAGCCTGCCTGACCGTCGCCGGTTGGTCGCAAGGCATGAAGCCCCCCGTCTCCGGGAGAGGCGTCATTTATAACCGCGAGACGGCTTTCAATTTCAAAATCACCACCAACCGCGGCTTCGCGCCGGGGCTGGAGTTTGGCCGCCTCCGCACCTACTACAAAACGACTTTTTACCACATCAGCCTCGGCGAGATGAAGCACCCGAAGGAGCATCGCCAGAGTGCCGACCCGCAAGTGAACCGCACATTCCGGCCTTATGTGTATGGCAAGCAAAACAACCTTTTCATGCTGCGCGGCGGCTGGGGCGTGAAACGGTATTACTCCGAAAAGGCCCGGCAAAAGGGCGTGGCGATGGGTATTAGTTATTCGTTCGGGCCATCCATCGGGCTGCTGAAACCCTACTACCTTGCCTTGCGCCGCGTGGGCACCAACCCCGGCGAAAGCCGTGTGACCCACGAAAAATATTCGGACGAAAACGCCAGCATATTCCTTGACAACACGCGCATACTCGGCGCCTCGCCGTTCACGCGCGGCTTCAGCGAACTCTCGTTCCTGCCCGGCGGCAACGCCTCCATCGCCCTGCACATGGACTGGGGTGCTTTCGACGAGTTTGTGAAAGCCATGGAAATCGGCCTCATGGTGGATGCCTTTGCCAAAAAAGCACCTATCCTCGTGAGCGAAGAGAACACTCCGCTGTTCTTCAACTTCTTCATAAATTTGCAGCTCGGAAAAAGACGTTGACCGTTGCCTGTTGTTAGTTGTCCGTTTGCTGAACTTTGGTTTTTTGCAGACGTTTTACTGACCGTTTTCAACAAAAAAACAGTCTGCCCGGCTCGCAGCGGCCACCAGAACCGAACAACAAAAACGGTATGCTCGAACTTCCCATTGTCGAAAATAAAATAGAACCCGCCCGCCCGAAACGCCCCGACTGGCTCAAAGTGCGCCTGCCGATTGGCGAAAATTACCGCAACGTCCGCAGCATTGTGGACGAATTCAACCTGCACACCATCTGTCAAAGCGGCAACTGCCCCAACATGGGCGAATGCTGGGGCGCAGGCACCGCCACGTTTATGATTTTAGGCAACGTCTGCACCCGTTCCTGCTCCTTTTGTGCCGTCAGGACTGGCCGCCCCACCGAATACGACGAGGACGAACCCCGTCGCGTGGCCGAGGCAATTTGGCTGATGCAGGTGAAACACGCCGTCATCACCTCCGTCAACCGCGACGAACTCAAAGACCGGGGCGCCGAAATTTGGTACCAGACCGTCCGCGCCGTGAAAGAACGCTCGCCCGAAACAACCATCGAAACCCTCATACCCGACACAAAAGCCAACTGGGAGGCACTCGAACGCATGATTTCAGCCGGACAGGAAGTGGTGAGCCACAACATGGAAACCGTGCCGCGCCTCTACCGCCTCGTGCGCCCGCAAGCCAAATACGAGCGCAGCCTCGAACAAATCCAGCGCATCAAAAACTACGGGAAACGCACCAAAACCGGCATCATGGTCGGCCTCGGCGAAACGCCCGAAGAGGTGTTCCAAACGATGGACGACCTCGTGGCGCACGGCTGCGACATCCTCACCATCGGCCAATATCTCCAGCCCACCAAGATGCACCTTGACGTGGCAGAATTCGTCCATCCTGATTTATTTGCTGAATACAAGGAAGTTGGCCTGCAAAAAGGCCTTAAGTATGTGGAAAGCGGGCCGCTGGTGCGGTCGAGTTACCATGCGGAAAGGCACGTTTTTTAAGGGTGAGAAAGGTGAGAAAATAATTCACCGCACCACCGTGAACCGTTTCACCTGTAGTTTCCTGTCTGTTTGCGCCCAAAACAGATAATGCCCCGGCGCGGGGCGTTCCAAACGAATTTGTTGGCTGACTTCGACAACATCGTCAGCAGTGCCGTCCCAAATCCGCCGACCACGAATATCGGTAATCCAACACTGGCTGGAACCGCCAGCAGACGTGTTCGGTTGAACACTCTTTCGCACTTCAAATTCCCCGTAATTGGGGTTTGGCACCACCTGATATTGCACTGTATTTTCTTCCACCTCCGACACAGATGAGCCTCCGTCAACCCAGACAACTGTCTGATTGGTGCATATCTCAACGGAATCGTCAAAAGAAATACAGGCGCGATTGAGGATAGTTTGGCCAGGCACCAAAAACGGCAGCGGTTGCACCGAAAACAAGACAAAGCCGATAGAATTGGAGCCGCCTGTTGTGCTATCGGGCAATTGAATATCCTCGAAATACCACCGGATGACGCTGCCGCCTTCGCCCAATAATTGGTAGTCATGGCTGGCACCAAGCACGTTAAAAGAGTTGGGATTGAAGCGAGGGTCGAGCGAATCGCGGATGACTACTTGCTGCACCGTATCTTGCCCAACATTTTGAAAACGAATAAGATAAAGCACGGGCGCATCGGCGGCTATATCCTCGGGCGTGATGACCGGGTCGCCGATTACTTGTTTGTCATTCTGGGCAGAAAGAGGGTGGGCGACTACCGTTGTCGCCAAAAGGAGAGGCAAAAGACGAAGGCGTAGCATTTGTGCAGAGCGTTAATTTGGCGGAGGATTGGGATTGAGTGTAATGAAGAGCGATTAGGGGGTAATCAGGGGAGGCATTTCTACTATCAACTACCAAAAATAGATAGCCAATAACCATTTACAGAACCCGAAGGTAAAAAAATTATCTTCTGCGCAATGAATTTTAACAGACTCAAAATGAACTTGCGTTGGCGTATTGCCCAATTTTTCGAAGTGCGCTGGTGGCAACGCTACCTCCGCCGGCGAAACAAAACTTCTTATTTGGATTGGAAACGCCGCTATTGGTTTGATTTTTTGAAAAAAAGCGGCATCCAAATCCCGTCCGGAGTCACTGTGCTCGACGCGGGCTGTGGACCTGCGGGTATCTTCACCGTGCTTGAACAACAGACGGTGGACGCGCTCGATTCGCTGCTTGACCGCTATGAAAAACATCTCCCCCACTTCCGCCGCAGCGACTACCCGAACGTCCGTTTTTTCAACCAAGCACTCGAAATATTTGACCCAACAAACGAAAGTGTCGGAGCGACGAATAGTCACCCCGGCACTCGTTGCTATGATTTTGTTTTTTGCCTAAATGCCCTCAACCATGTGGCCGACCTGCCGCGCTGTCTCGACCAGCTAGTGGCGCTCACCAAACCCGGCGGCACGCTCGCGGTCTCTATTGACGCGCACAATCACCGCTGGCTGAAACACATTTTCCGCCTCGTGCCGGGCGATATTTTGCACCCACACCAATTTGGGTTGGAAGAATACCAGGCCATGCTCACCACTCGGGGCATTTTGTTGGAACAAACATTTTTGACAAAAAAAGGGGGCATTTTCAGCTACTACCTCTTGAAAGGGAAGAAAACCGTGGCAGGTTTAGAAGGGTTTAGAGGGGTTTAGAAAAAATTTGACCCTGAAAATCAAGGTCTTGAGTTTCAAATCTAAACCATCTAAACCTCTCTAAACCCTTCTAAACTGGACTTGTGAGACAGCCTCTATGTTTTTAGATTCAACGAATCACCGTCACGTCCCCCTGCAATTTCTGCACCGACCCGTCCACCAGTTCCACCTGCAACATCCAAGTGTAAACGCCAGGCAGCACCACCTTCCCATCGCGCCGCCCATCCCAAGCCCGCGAGTTGTCGTTCGGCGCGGCATCCCGCAACTCGTACATCATGCCGCCCCAACGGTCGAACACCTGCAACAGCCGGATACGTTGGGCCGCCGGGCCAAAACTGAGTTCAAAACGGCTGTTCTGGTCTTGCGTCGAAAGTGGCGACATCGCGTTTGGCACGAACACATCCACCACACGATTCACCGTCAACAGCAATTCATCGGACAACGTACACCCGTTTTTATCGGTAACGGTGAGCCGGTAGCGCACATCCGAGAGCGGCTTCGACACGGGGTTGGGACAGGTGTGGCAACTCAGGTAAAAAGAATCCGCCCAAGCATACGTCAGGGGCTCAAGGCCATACGCCTCGATGACGATTTCTAACGAATCGCCAAATTGCACCTCCGTGTCGGCGGGTAATTCCAGAAACAATTGGGGCGGCGACAACACAGCAATCGGGAGCGTATCCACACAGCCATAAATATCCTGCGCGAATACCTCGTAGTTGCCGCCCGCCAGATTGTCGTACGTTTTATTTTGGGAAAAAACATCCCCGTCGAGGCTGAAAAGCAAGGTCGAATCGGACGTTGTCACCGCAATAGCGCCATCGGGAATATTGAAGCAAGTGACCGAATCCGCCGTCGCCGAAAACGCAATGGGCGGGTAAGACGACACTTGCGCGTTGCCGGTTTCCGTGCAGTTATTCGCGTCTGTCACCGTGACTGTGTAGTTCCCGGCTGGCAACTCATCCACCTCGTCGTCGTTCGCGCCGGGTATGTTCCAACTGTAATTAAATGGCGGTGCCGAGCCGTTCACCGCGACTGCCAGTGTGCCCGTCGCTTCTCCGAAACAGGCGGGCGTGCCGTCTATCTGGAGCAAAAGCGGGTCGTACACCGTGAGGCTGACCGTGTGCGTGGAGTCGCAGCCGTTTTTGGCGCCAAAGGTCATTCGATAAATACCGCTCGTCGTCTGTGGTTGCCCGAAAATCAGGAACGATTCGCCGTCACAAATTGCGCGGCTTTCGGCGGTGGAGAATGTGTCTTTTGGCATCACCTTCACCAAAACGGTCGAGTCGCACCCCGTGGAAGCGGAGAGGAAAAACGTCTCCTGTTGGCCGGGTTGCAGCTCCGAGCCATTGATGGACAGCGAGGAACCGAGGCAAACCGCCGTGTCCACCTGAATATTGAACGTCCCGGTCATGGTGCCTTGCACCCGCACCTGCACGGTAGAGTCGCAGCCATGGATTGTTTGCATGAAAAACGTGCGCTCGCTGTCGGGCGGGATGACCTCGCCGTTCCAGAACACTGTTCGACCGTAGCAAATCGTTGTGTCTATCTTGTAATTAAAAGTGTCATAAACGGTGATATATACCGAATCGCGGTTGACACAGCCGTTGGCAAAACCCGCCTGCAAAACGACCAGCCCGGATGCCGAGGGTGCTGCCGTGACCGCTGGGCAGTTGGTACAACTCAGCCCATTGCCCGTCCAGTTGTAGAAATCAAAACCGCTTTCTTCGAACGCCACCGTTTCGCCTTGACAGAGGAAGGGGTCGGCGCCGATATTGACCACCGTGCTGCTATCTATCGTGACTACGATTTCGTCAGTTTGTGTGATGCCGCACACGTCGGTCACGGTCACAGAATAGGTGCCTGCGTCCGGTACTGTGAAATTGGACGCGCCCGAGCCGTCGTGCCATAGCCACGCCACGAGGTCGTTGCCCGCCGCGTTGAGCGGGATAGTGGTGTTGTCACATATCGCAGTGTCTTGGCCAAGGCTGACGACATCCGGTTGGTATTGAATAAAAAAAGAAAGGATGTTGTTGGTAAAATCGCACTCGCCGATAGCCGTCACGGGAAAATCCTGCGCGAGATTGTACGGTGCTGGCAGCGAATGGTCGTCGTTCAAAACAATAAACACCGAATCATTTGCCACACGTGGGATACGGAAAGTGAAAGTGCGGCAGCTGTCTTTTGACAAATCAAAACCCAGCGGTATCGCGCCGAGCCATTGCGCCGCAGTAGTCTGCGGATTCCCTTGATACGCCGAAATGGGGGTCTGCAACGGCATCAAGTTGTCGCCGGGATTGCAAAGCGTAACCGAGATTTCGAGAGAATCTTGAATGCACACGACACTCTCCAAGGTCAATGCGCCATCGGGCGAAGGGAACGTGGGGTTGAAATATTGGTTCAAAAACGTGTTCATTCGCAGTCCGTCGCCGATGAGGTGTGGGTTCTGCTGATAACGCGGTACGCTGAGATCGTCGTTGATATTCGTGTTGAAATAAGCGTGTTGGTTCCAAACCCGCCGCGAGGCAATACCCGGGGTGCCAACAGCCTCATAAACAACCACAGAGCCCATCCCGTTGGTGCCGTTGGTGCCGCATTGAATCACGATTTCTGTCTGGCCATCGGCGTCCACGTCGAGAATGAGCGGATTCTCGATGTGCGTAGCGCTCAGGCAGTCATCCTCCCAACTGACCAACCCATTTGCCCCGTTGAGCACCTGCAATTTTTGCTCGCCGCGATATATCACATCTGCCGAGCCATCGCCACAAAAGTCGAAAACACTGGAACAAGTGATTGACGAGGCATCATAGATAGTACGCGTCCAGAGGGTTGAAAAATTGTTGCGCAGCGCATACAAACGGGGATGACTGACGAAACTGATTTCTAATTGGCCGTCGCCGTTCAAATCGGCCACATTCACACGCGAGGCACCTTCCTGCCAGTTGTTGAACAATTGGAACTGGCGCAAAATCGTCGAAGTCTGAATATCCCAGCAATAGACGGTGTTAAAATTGTTCGTTGTTTTCCGGCCCTGCACGATAGCGTCCAAATCGCCGTCGCCATCAAAATCGGCCAAACTGGTGAAGCCATCAGTAAAAGGAGCGTCGGCGGTGACAACGGGGGTGACGGCTCCGGTCACGAGATTTACGGAGAGTACCTGATTGCCGGCCACGATTTCGAGCCCGGTACAATCGGGGCAAAAATTGTCAGGCAGCACATCCATCGCCACCGGAGAAGCAAACGAGAATCCCGTAGCGACACGGGCCGGATGTTCACCGGCGGAGACATTGGAGCCACCTTGTGCGAGCAATGCTCCAGTTTGGCCATTAAATACCTGATTTCCAATATTTACCTCTGCCCAACCGTCGTGGTCGAAGTCGGCAATATTTGGAACAGAATAACGGTAACGGTCGGAATACCCGACTGGAATCGCGCTGGTGTATTTCAGCGTACCGTCGTGTTCGTAGCAGTATAGCAGCCGATTGAAGCCGACGATGACCACTTCGCCAAAGCCGTCGTTGTCAAGGTCGGCGATGGCCGGGGCAGTGCCGCCGGGCCACACCGTGGGAGCCATGACGTGGACTTTGGTAGCGCCCGTCGCCCCGTCAATAATGTAAAGGTCGGGCTGCTCCACACGGGTGGTCACAATGTCCGGGATGCCATCCGCGTCCATGTCGCCCGCCACCATGGGGGAGTAGGTACCTGTTTCGGCTTGAGATGTCCATTGGATGCCGAGAGAAATCTGGCCGCAGGGCGGGATGTAGTAGCAATCGGCATTGCAGGTGGTGTAGTAAAAATCGTCGCACTGGCCGGTGCAGGTGCAATCTTGGTCATAGCAATCAATGAGGCCATCGCCATCATCGTCTATGCCGTTGTTGCAATCTTCGACGGCCGCTTGGGAGAAAAGAAAAAGAGGAAAATAAAGGAGGGAAAAAAGGAGAATGGAAAAGAGGGTTGCATTTCGCCGCAACATTGGGTGTTTTTGTACGCGCATGGGGAACTGGGTTAGGTTTTGTCCGGGCGAAAACGCCGCCTCCCGGCGATTCTTTCGCAGGAAAAAACGATTAACGAAACGTTTTGAAAACCAGAGACTACGGCGGGAAATTGGTTAGGAGTGGGGTTTTCGGATTAGGATGTGGGCGAAAGATGTGGGGGCAAAAGTCGAAATTTTTTTTCTGACAAATCAAGTATTATTTAAAAATCGCCACTTGCGCCGCCGCCGCCAAATTGGCCGCCACCCATCCTGTCTTTTTGGGGCGATGGGGAGACTGCTTGACCGGCAATGGTCTGGTCAAAAATTTGCTCCTGCGCTTTTTGGAGCAACGAGTCTTTCTCGTCTTCTTCGTAAGTGTACGCAGCGAAATTATTTCTCAAATACCGAATAGAAAAATAAGAAACAACAAACAAAACCGCCCCACCCGCCACAGACACCCACGCCAAAGGAAGAACGTGAAAATAATAACGGAACGTGAACACGGCAGCTACCGCACAACCCAACCCAACATCCAACGCGAGCCGGTCTTTGCTGCGCAGCCCCTGCCAAATATACAAGCCCGGCACCACAAATGTAAACGCCCAGAAAAACCAGCCCAAAGGCACTTGCTCCATAGAGAACCAGTCTGCGCCCGTCTGTTGGACAACCGAATAATTGCCGCTGGCATAAAACGCGACCAATGCCAGCAACTCGACCATCGCAAACACACCGTGCCAGTGCCGTTGGGTATTTGTTTGTTTGCCTTTTTGGGCAAAAAAGTATGCGACGCCAGAAAACAACATCCCCGAAAACGGCAACAGGTAAATCGCGAGACTCGGCACTTCTTTGACAATCAACAGCACAATCCACAACGCACAGAAAAATGCCGCAGCAGCCAACAGGCGGTCGAGGTAACGAATGCTCCCGACAACCAGAAAAGGCAACGCCAAAAAGCACCAAGCCAAGGGCTCGGACATGCCAGGCAGCAAATTGCCCAGCCCCCCGACCACGGCCATCGTGCCGGCATAGAGCAACATATCGTCAAGGCCGCTCCCAAAATGCTTGTGCTGCCGAATCAAAATAAACTCGAGCGCCAACAGCCACACGCCGCCCCAAAAAATGCTAAACAGCGCAAAACCCGTTTCGGTGTCAGGCTCCACGGCCCAAGCCACCAAGCCCAGCTTCGCCAGCAGCAAAACCAGGCAAAAAATAGCCAGCCCGATGCGCACAAACACATTGGGCGAGTAAAAACCCGTGTGATATTGCGCTTGCACAGACTCCCATTTTTCGGCAGACAGCAGGCCTTTTTTGCGCCAGCGTTCGGCGGCCTCTTTGGTCAGGAGCGCGTCCAACCATTCGCGATTGTAAGCAATCATGGTGCGTCGTTTTTGAGGATTTTTTTGTAGTTCATCAGAAAAGCAATCACGCCCGCGCAAGACACGAGGAAGTAAAGCATATACGCCACAAAATCCAGCCCCTGCGCCTCGCTCAGCAATATGTATGTGATGCCGATATACCCATAAATCACGGCCACCGTCAGGAAATAAAACGAGCCTTTCGACCGGGCGTGCCAGATGAAAAAACCAACAGCCAAGCACAACAAAGGAAAGTATAGGGGTTTGTTGTCCAAAGCCATCATGCCCGCGAGACAAGACACCATCAGGACGTGTATGCTGAAATTGAGGTACGTCAGCGAAAAGTGCTTTTTAAAACCCATTCGTTCGCTCAAAAAAGGAATCGCGGCGAGCAAAATACCCAACGAAACACCCGTCTGTACGATAGTTTGGCTGTTGAAATCATTGGCTTTCAGCAACTCTTGGGGCGTCACCGTGATGCCCAGCCATGAAGCCAACAACGTGATGGCGAGCGAAAGCACGCCCCGGTTGTCGAACCAATAAGCCAGTCCAAAAAACAGCACCATCGGAATAAAAGTCGCCAGCCCGTACCGCTCGCCAAAAACCTGATATTGGTACTGCCAATACCCCTCCATGATAAGAAAGGAAAGGCAGCCGAGCAACAAAATGTAATCGTAGTACGGAGTCGGGCTTTCTGTTTGCCCTGCCGAAAATGGCTTCTTGTGCCGGTAGGCATACCAAAAACAACCCGCGCTGATAGCCCCTATCAAAACGATGAGCGCCGCATGGCCGATAGTGTCTATGTTCTCATAAATGAGCACCCCCAGCCCGATATTGAGGAGCAGCACGCCGAGGTAGAGCATCGTTTTGAGTTCCCAGTGCAGCGAGAAAGGTTTTGTTGTTTCAAACTGCCGGATGGTGTCGGCCTCGTCCGGTTCGACGATGTTTTTTTGGAGCAAATCGCGGAGGATACGTTCGTGCATGGCCGTTTTTTCTTAAGTATGAGGGCGAAATTCATCTAACCATTTCACACGACGACACAACGGCACAAAGAATTGATTCTCAAAAAAATAAAATCGTAGTGTCGCCGTGTCGTTGTGTGAAATAAGTCTGTTCAAGCATTTATCAAATGTAGTGCAACGATACAGCTATTCTGCTTTGACAAACTTTTTCACCGCCACCCCATCCCGAGTCAGCACCATAGCCACCCAAATGCCCGGGGGCAACCCAACGACCGGTATCTCAAATCGGCTTTGCCCGCCGACCTCCACTGCGACGACACGCTCGCCCGAAAGGCTGTGGATTTCGATTTTTTCGAGCGGGCTTTCAGGCGATTCGACGG
>CAYZVM010000051.1:0-29515 GCA_964481485.1 uncultured Saprospiraceae bacterium
AAACATGAAAACGACGATCTATCACCGGGTACGTTCATGCGTTTGCCCTGGGGGGAACAGCTCTCCCCCAATATACATTTGCATCAGCAAGAGAGCTTGAAGATTTCATTGTTACTGATACTAATTGGGCTTCAAGCGGTATACCTCATATGGCACAACGGCCTAGTTATGAGGCACAGGGTAATACAGATGGTCAATGGCAATTTGGAAGAGATGAAGATGGAGTTTTATTTCCATCTATAGATATACTTTATACTGGCCTCTTAACCCTCCCCCCGCTGGCGCGAAGTGTTCGCTAAGTTTGCTCGTGAGCATTTTTAATGCGATACGTAATGTCTGCAAGTCTCCGACTTGCGAATAACATAACGGAAGGGAAAACAAGTCAGAGACCCCGACTTCATCGGGGCAGGCATTGAAGACACAACGCATCGGGTCGCAGACCCTCGCGAGCATACAAAAGATAACGATAAAACATCAGTAACATGAGCAGATATAAAATACTCGACCAACACGGCCTCAACTTCGGCACCTGTACGCGAGGTTGGAACCCGATGGGCGATAGTGCCCTCTGGTCGATAGTGTTCAACACCCTACTCGTGCTCGTGAGGGGCACAAACCCCGCAAATCCTGATCCCAACAACTAACCTAAACCCATTCATCATGAATAAACTACTCATCTCCTTTGTTTTACTGCTCGGCACGCTTGCTGCCGCAGGTCAGTCTGTTTCGCAAGGGCAACTGCATACGATTGACACCTTTATACAAGGCAAAATTGCCCGGGGCAACTATGCCGGCATCTATTTTTTGCTGGCGCAAAAAGGTCAGGTGCTGCTGTCGAAAGGCTACGGGAAACGAGAAGTTGGCAAGCCGGAGGCTCCAACTTCCGATACCTATTACCGCATGGCTTCTCTGACCAAACCGGTGACCACCATAGCCATCCTCAAGGTATGTGAGGAGAAAAATATTAGCTTAGATGCGCCTATCGCTCATTTTCTCCCGGAGATAAGGGATAGTGCCATTACCATTCAGCATCTCTTGAGCCATACTTCCGGTTGGGGTAGTTCCTGGAATGCCGGGGGCTATGCCGGTATCTATCGCGCAGCGGAGGGGAAAAGACACCCCGATCTGGAGTCCTTTGTGAAGGACTATGTAAAACTTCCCGCTATCCATGCGCCCGGTACGGCCTGGCATTATGGGGCTTCACCCGAGGTACTGGTGTACTGGCTCGAAAAAGTGACCCAACGAAAATATACCGAATTTGTGCAAACGGAGATTTTCGAACCACTTGGCATGAGCCGGAGCGGGTATCTTTATCCCAACGATGAGGAATCGGCCTATTTTCACCAAAAAGACAGCACAGGAACCTGGCAAAAATCAGTTCGGAAAAGCGGTATTTATTTAGGGAGCGGCGCGCTGATAAGCAGCGCCGGTGATTATTTCAAATTTTGCCAAATGCTGGCAAACGGAGGCGAAGCGAATGGGAAACAAATTATCTCCGAAAAGATGCTCAAAGAAATGTGCAGCGTGGTGATCGGTGAAAAGGGCGACATCATCCCCTGGCAGCCGGGATATGGATTCGGGCTGGGCGTTTCCATACGAGTAGATGACACCCAAGCCCAAATGGGCGGCACAATCGGTGACTTTGGATGGTTCGGTTTTTTAGGCACCACCTTTTGGATTGACCCAGAGCGCGACCTCATCGGTTTGATTTTCACACAATGCCCTTATGATGAGTACAAACTAAACCGGGAAGTGAGGAATGCACTCTACGAGGGTTTTAACAATTGATCGGATGATATAGAGCATCTCAGCAAAACCGCAATAGGCATGTACCACTCCACCCCCCTCAACGGCAGCAGCCTCCGGGATCGCACCCTCTGCCTCACCTACGACGACGGCCCGGGACAGACAGAAAGCAGCGGCGATCCTGGGCCAAACACCCTGGAATTGGCGCAATTCCTGCATGAACAGGGCATCCGGGCCGCCTTTTTTATGGCCGGCAAACATGCGGAGCGTTACCCCGAACTTGTTGCTGAAGTACAACGCTTAGGGCATATCGTAGCGAACCACAGCTATTCCCACCCCAACCTGATCAATTTTCACGCAATGGGTGGCGATGTGGCGGAGGAAATCATCCGCACCGATCGGCTGCTACACAACCACGTCAGCGGGGGAATTATGTATTTCCGCCCGCCGTATTTGGCCTGGTCGCCCGCCGTAGCCGAAGCCGCCAACAGCAACCTCATGGCCGCGCTGCGGCATGTAGGGCCGATAGATTCGGATATTTTCCCGCACGATTACCGGTATTGGTGGGATAACCCGGAAGACCCAGAAGAGCCGATACCCATTACTGATATCGCAGATGCAATCATGCCGGAAATCCGCCGCGTAGGCCGGGGTATCCTCGTGCTGCACGACAGCGGCGCCGACGGTGAGTTTGCCCGCAGCCACAACCGCTGCTACGAACTTACCCGCGAATTGGTCAACCGCTTGTCCGAAGAGGGGTATAGGTTTGTGGGATTAGATCAAATTCCAGCCATTCAGGATGCTGCTGCCCTGCCCTTAGTCTGCGGGCTGAAAGCATCCAATAACCGCTACGTCTCCGTAGAACCCAGCGGCCGCATTCTGGTGAACGGCCCCACTTTCGCTGACTGGGAGCGCATCATCGTAAAACACGTGCACCCCGGCCGGGTAGCCCTGCGCACGCCCGATGGCCGTTATTTCAGCGCCATCAATGGCGGCGGCGGCGAAGTAAGCGCCTCGGCGAGTAGCGTCGCCGCCTGGGAAGTATTCGATGTGATCCCGATAGGGCGAAACCAGGTAGCCTTCCGCACGGTTACAGGCCACCTGCTCAGCCGTTCGCACGCCGAAGGCGGTTCCTTTACGGCCCGCGCCAACACCCTCCGCGACTGGGAGGTATTTACGTTTGAAAATCATTCGATTTGATCATACAACCCATAAATACATAAAGCCATGCCTTCCTTCCAACTTACCCTCCATTTGATCTCCACCGAAACCCGCCAGCCGCTCGCCAATCTGCGTGTGGAGGCCTGGGACAAAGATGTGCGCCACAACGACCTGCTGGGTAGTGTCATCACCGATGAGTCGGGGCGTTGTATCATCCGCTTCGACGAGCGTTATTATGCCGACAGCCGGGATCCGCTGCCGGACGTGTTTTTCCGGGTGTATGAAGGTGAGCGGCTGCGGCATAGTACGGAGCACAGCCCGATGCAGAACCTTGCTGCCGGGGAATATTCTTTTATGCTGGAGGTGCCGGGACAAGGTGCTGGGGAAGGTAGTTTTGTGGTAAGGGGGCAGGTGCTGGACGCCTTCAAAAAACCCCTGCCCGGCCTCGGCGTCGAAGCCTGGGACGTGGATTTGTGGCAAGACAGCCCCCTCGGCGGCACAACCACCGACACACAGGGCAAATACAGCATTGCCTACACCCGCGCCCAATTTGCCCGCGCCGAAAAAGACAGCGCCGACCTGAAGGTGCTGGTCAAAAACGCGGCAGGTTTGACGGCTGCGACATCCGAAATTTTGTACCAGGCCCCGGCGGAAGCGGAGATCAATTTCACGCTGGAGGCTAAGGCCCTCGGTTTGTCTGAATACGAGCAATACCAGGCCATCCTGCTGCTAGTGCTGGACGGGCGTAACCTGGCGGAGGTTCCGGATGAGAAGCTGGAGTTTTTGTCGCGGGAGACGGGCATCCCCTACCAGCACATTCAGTACCTGCGGCAGGATCAGCGCGACGGCGCACCGAACCAATTGCCGCCGACTGCCTTGTATGGCCTGTACCGTCAGGGACTTTCCACCAACCTGCGCCGCTTAGTAGCTGAAAAACCCGAACGCTGGGGTGTCGCGTTGAAAACCTCATTGGAGCAAAACCTGATCCCCGCAGGCTTGGCGACGCAAACGGACTATATCCAACAACGGTTGCGGGAAATAGCACTCCAGTATGCTTTTGAAATGCCCGATGAAGGCGAGGAGGCGCCCATCGGAGTGGTCTTGTCGAGTTCCGGTCTTTCCGACAGCAAACAGCGCGAGGTAGCGGCGGTTTTACAACACCACGAACCCAGCCCCGATCAGGACGAATGGGAAAGCCTGCGCGAGCGGGCGGGCCTCAGCGAACCGGAACTGCAAGCGGTGCGCTTTACGCTGGAAACCAACCGCCTCGCGGGCGGTCACCAGCCCACCTTGCGCGTGTTGCAAAACCTCCGACAAGACCGTGGCTGGACCCAAACCCGCGACCTGGCCCGGCTCAACCGGGCGGAGTGGCAACAAACCGTACAGGATTTGCCTCTGCCCGAAGGCTTTACGAGCCATGCCGACTATGCCGAAGAAATGGCCTTCCGCATGGAAACCGTATTTCCCACCGCCGTCTATCTGCACCGCTTGCAGGAAATGGGCGACCCTGCCAATGGTGACACTACCGCCTTTTTATCGTCCAACCCCGGCTTCGACCTGCTTCACAGCGCGGTGGATACCTATATCAACAACGGTGCTGTGCTGGACCCGAACTTAAACTTGACACAATTACGGGTCAATCTGAAACAAGATCAGCGCCGGGCGCGGATCGCGCCCACACGCAACAAGTTCTTCGTGATGGAGGAACTGAAAAAACAGGGTATTGACTCGGCGCTGTCTATGGCGAAACGTGGAAAGGATAGCATTATCAATACATTCAGCGACGCAATTGGAGAAGATGTGGTGGCGAACATGTATGAGGAATCAATCATTCGCAGCGAAGTAACTTTACTGATGTACAATGGCATCAAAGACGTGACAACAGGCGTGGCGGCACTTCCAGCAGCCACCGGAGCGGTGACGGAGACACCTGAGTGGGCCGCCCTGTTCGGTACCCTCAATTCCTGCGAATGCGAGCATTGCCGCTCGGTGTATAGCCCGGCGGCGTATTTGGTGGATATTTTGAAGTTTATCAAAGATGCGCCAGGAACCGCAGGCGCGTTGCAACGAAATCTGTTCGACCGCCGCCCGGAGTTGCCGCATATTCTTTTGAATTGTGATAATGCCAATGTGCCACTGCCTTATATAGATTTGGTGAATGAGATATTTGAGCGCTATATCACGGGCGATACCGGCGCACCCTGGCCGCAAACCGTCGTAGAGGAACCGTATGACAAAGAAAAATTGCGGGCAGAGCCCCAGCACGAACGGGAAGCTGCTTATAACCTGCTCTCTCGTGCCTATCATCCTTGGGTCTTGCCATTTAACCTGAACCATGAAAAGGCAAAGGCTTTTGCGCAGCATATGGGCATACCCCTTTACGAGGCGTATGAAATCGCGAGGTTCCCCGAAAGAAATATTGTCAAAGCGCATTTGTGGATCAGCGAGGAAGTTTATCGGCTGATTACAATCCCCGCGGACGGCGAGCCGACGCTGGCGCGCAACTGGGGTGTCCCTGACTTGGCGGATCTACAACAAATATCTGTACTGATGGCCAAAAGCGGGCTGGAATACGAAGAAGTGGATCGCCTCATCCAATCTGCTTTGTTTAAGCACTTGGAATTGGAAATCGACCGTTCCGTTTCTCCATGTAATTATGAGCAACAAAGTCTTATTGGCCTTTCCGATCTGTATCGGCAACGTTTTTTTGATTGGATACACCGTCTGTTGAGGTTGCAACGTGCCCTCGGCTGGACGTTTACCCAGTTCATGGATGTCTTAGATGCCCTGAAATTGGTTGAATTATTAGATGGCGAGAGTTTGGGCGATTATTTTGATCGTTTCGACAGGGTACTGGAAAATATCATCCCAACCTTTTCCAAACTAATCCGCATTTCGGAGCGGCTGCGCATGAAGGTGGAAAAAGCCGCTGCATTGGAAGGTTCTGCCAAGATTGCCAAGGCTTTAAAAGTGTCGGAAAAAGAGTTGGAGTTTTTATCCCATTTGATCACAGATGATGAACCTCCTGTAGCCAGCCGCATCAGTCGGCTATTTATACTAACCCAGCATATGGAGTTTTTGAAGGCTGCAAAAGTAGATCTGCCAGAACTGGTGTATTTGTTGTTGCATGTAGATTTGACACCGGCGGTTTTTGAGCCAAAGGGTGAGGACGTGGAGCGTTTTTACCGGGCTTTGCACCAGGCGATTTGGTCAAGACCGGAAGGCGTATCCTTTCCAGCAGCATTTACTGAGGAGGTAGAACAAGAATTGTCTGCCCTAATCGCAAGTCGTTTATCCGGCTTGGTTGGTGCTCCAAATGAAGTAGAAAGGAATAGGTTAATAGGAAGTGCGTCGGATGAAATACTTCAGGCGATACCACGGTCGGGCAACTTTCAAGACAAGATTTTCGGTGAATACCTCTTGGCCGCCGGAACTATTTTGCACCTGCTTAATACCCATCTGACTAATCTTGTAGCAAACATTGATGCGCTCAACGTTATACGCAATACATTGTCCCCCCCTCAACCACTCACAGCAGAAGAACGAAATGCGCTGATTCCCGGAACCGCAGCGCTTATCCGGCAGGACATAGAAAAAAGATTGGGTGCAGAAGCGATTATCATTGAACAGTTAGCACAAAAACTAACGATTTCCGCCGACATCTGGAAATTATTGCTCACAACCGATTTTGATAACGAAACCACTGGCCGCTATTTGATTCACCTTGAAGGCGACGTTTCAACTTCTGCAATAACTGTTTTTCAGCCTTTGGTCAACATCCAAGATTACAGAGGTATTCGGGTAGACGACCGGGCGAATATGCGGTATTGGTTTATTAGGCTGGACAAAATAGCGCGACTACTCTCAAGCTTGGGATTCAATGCTGAAGAAATACAAAAAATGTATGCGTTGCCAAACACCGGAGATACATTGGCAGCCCTTGATCTCACTAGTTTACCAATCGTACCAACCGTATTAACTTTACCAGAACACAGAGCAATATTTAGAGCCAGATTTGAGTACTGGAAATGGATGGTGCGCCTCAAATTGGTGCAAAGTAAATATCCCAAAGCCGATCGTGGTGTATTGGATTTTATAACACAAGCACAGTCTTATAGTGGAACTTTTGAAAATTTCATCAGGGATGAAATCAATGCTTATATTGGATGGGGGTTGGATGAATTGAGGGACTTGTGTAACGATTTAAGTATATTGGAAGTTTTGTCTTTCCGACAGTTAGATGCCTACGAACGTATAGAAGTTGCTCGGACTTGGCTGCGCCGCTGGGGCAGTACGGATGGGCAAATCGGCCTTTGGGCCACTTCTTACTTACAAATCCTCAGTCAAACGCTCAAAACCACCGCCGAAAACCGCTTCGGCGAAGACAAAAAAGCCTGGTACAAAGCCCTCACTCCAATCATGGATAATCTGCGCGAGCGCAAACGCGACGCGCTGGTTGCTTATTTGCTCGCCAACAATCCACCCATCGTGGGTGGCGAACCTGCCAAGGATACCAACGACCTATACGCCCATTTCCTGATTGATCCGGAGATGAGCGCCTGTATGATGAGTTCCCGTATTGTGCAAGCGCACAATACCGTGCAGTTGTATGTGCAGCGCCTGCTGATGGGGCTGGAGGATATTCGTATTGGCGATAGCGAAGCCGAAACCGAATACTGTAAGCGATGGGAATGGCAAAAAAACTACCGCGTCTGGGAGGCCGCCCGCAAGGTTTTCCTCTATCCCGAAAACTGGATTGAATCCGAGCTGCGCGACAACAAAAGCCCGTTTTTTGAGGAGTTGGAAAACGAGTTGTTGCAGGATGAGGTGACGCAGGAGAGTGTGGAAAGGGCGTTCCGGGGCTATTTGACCAAATTGGACGAGGTAGCCCGCTTGGATGTGCGGAGCCTGTACGAAGAAGAAAGGGAAGGTGGGCAAAAAATCCTGCACGTAGTGGCGCGCACCTTCAGCGAGCCGCATATTTATTACTACCGCAAGCGCATGCCGGATCGGGTTTGGACGGCCTGGGAGAAAGTGGATTTAGGGATTGAGGGGGAGCATGTATTTCCGGTGGTGCATAATGGGCGGTTGATGATTTTTTGGGCTGTTTTTAAAGAAGAAGGAACCTATTGGAATATTAAAATTTATTGGAGTCAATGGAGGGATGGGGCATGGGAGGCTGCAAAAAGTATTTCTAAAAATAACTTACCCAAAGTTCAATTTAGAAAAATGGAGCATAAAGATGAAGAATTTCCCATTTCTAGTTTTACTTTTAGAACTCGTCAAAATCATTTAGGAGAGTTGCAATTGTATTTATTTGCCTCTATTGACTACCCCAACTCAAATATTATTTTGATAAACCCTAATCATTTTAACGACGATGCCAATCCTGATAATGGAATTGTCAGGAATACTGGAGTTGTTAGTATTTCTCCTACTGGAGGACTTGTTAGTGATTTGTTTGGCGGCCCTTCTCCAGAGGGAACGAGAAGACCAGTTCGCTTAACCCGCACACGCTTATACAGTGGATTTTATTCTATTGGGACTTTCAAATTCAATTCATGTATGCAAAGATTGCAATTAAGCGAAGATATTAATGAATCATTGCTAGGGCTACTGCCCACCTACGAATTGCCAATCAAAAACATGGGGTTTTCTCATCAACCTTATGGAACGGAAGAATTTGCATTTCCTGCATTGTCTTCAGGCATCTCTCCTCAAGGTGTATTTTTTATTGGAAATGAAAACGGCATCTGGATAGATGGCAAACTTACTTTGCTTGAACATTTTTCTTCATTCGGAAGTATCAGGACCAGATTAAGCGCAAACAGATGGGGAAATAACGTTAGCATCTTAGAAAATTTTGGGCAAAATCTTGAATTAACGGGTAACGTGAATGATGTTAATTTTGATGCATTCAGCACCTTCTTTATACAAAACGAAGAAAGGTCCTATCTGGTTTTAAATCAATCTATTAATTATTATCCGTTTTTTAAATTCAGGTTTGAGGCAAATTATTACCCATTTAAATGTGATTTAATCAAAGAATTTAATGAAAAAGGACTTGACCATATACTAAATGCTTCCTCATCTGTTCCTATACTTTACCGACAAATGTACAAAGAAGCACTACCTGTCAAATTCCATAGTTATCATCCAACCACAAATGTCTGGAGAAACACCACAGACCCCTACGAAGTTTACCCCTACGAACACTTCGACTTCTCCCACCACGGCGCTTATTCTCTCTACAATTGGGAACTTTTTTTCCACATCTCCCTGCTCGTAGCCGACCGCCTGAGCAAAAACCAGAAATTTGAAGAAGCCCGGCGCTGGTTCCACTATATTTTCGATCCAACTGATGTATCCAGGGAAGAAGCCCCCGCAAAATTTTGGAAAATCAAACCCTTCTTTGAAGAAGCGCAGCGCTGGGCAGGCCCTGCCGAAACGCTGGAAGAAATGATGCGCCGCCTGGCTACCGGTGCGCAGGATGTGGAAAATCAGGTAAGCGCCTGGCGCGACGATCCTTTTAATCCGCACCTCATCGCCCGCTTGCGCCCGGTGACCTATATGAAAACCACGGTGATCAAATACATCGAAAACCTGATCGCCTGGGCTGATAGCCTTTTCCTGCGTTATACCCGCGAATCCATCAACGAGGCCATCCAGCTCTACATCCTCGCCGCCGAACTGCTCGGCAAACGCCCCGTGCGCATACCTGCCACAGAAAGGATCGATCTCGACTACTCCGAGGTGGAAACCCATTTGGATTCGTTTTCAAACTTCCTGGTTAATTTGGAAAATGGCCAACCTGTTGACCTTGCCACAGCACGCAGCAGCACTCGCCGAGGCCCGATGCCGCCCAACTGGGTTTTTTATTTCTGCATCCCCGACAACGATAAACTGCTCGGTTTTTGGGACACTATAGCCGACCGCCTCTTCAAAATCCGGCACTGTATGAATATCGAAGGCGTCGCCCAGCCTTTGGCGCTCTTCGATCCGCCCATAGACCCTGCGCTGCTGGTGCGGGCGCGGGCGGCGGGCCTTGACTTGGCTACTGCTCTTAGCGGAATATTAGACATCCGCGCACCGCACTATCGCTTTTCTTATATGATCCAGAAGGCACAGGAGTTTTGCAGCGAAGTGCGCGGTTTTGGCGGGGCACTGCTGGCAGCTTTGGAGAAAAAAGATGCGGAAGAATTGAATCTGCTGCGCTCCCGGCATGAGATTGCGATGATGAAGCTGATCCGTTTTGTAAAAGACCAACAATTAGAGGAGGCGGAGGAAGCGCTGGAAGGGATTCAGGCTTCGCTGAGATTGGCAGAGACACGGTTGGAGTTTTACACGGCAAAATCTGCTGAGTTTACCAATGCAAGTGAAAAGCAATATTTGGGAAATTTAAATACTGCCAGAGATCATGAGCGAATTGCAGAAGGATTTGATTTGGCTGCTTCTATTGCCTTTGCTGTACCAGACTTTCATGTTGCCGGTGTAGCATCGGGAACTACTTATGGAGGTTCTCATGTCGGCCAGCTATTAAATTCTACTGCACAAAAAATTAAAGCTGTAGCGGGTCAATTTTCATTCGATGCCCAGATGGCCTCAATAACTGCTGGCTACGAACGCCGCAAAGAAGACTGGGACCTCCAAGCCGATCTTGCTCAAAAAGAACTCGACCAGATTGATAAACAAATCCTCGCCGCTGAAATCCGCGTAGCCATCGCCGAGCTGGAAATCAGCAACCACGAAAAACAAACCGAACATGCTGAGGAAGTAGAGTTTTTCCAGAAAAATAAATTCACCAACAAACAACTCTACAGTTGGCAGGCGGCGCAATTGGCTTCCCTGCACTACCAGGCGTATCAAATGGCATTTGATTTGGCCAAAAAGGCACAAAAAGCCGCGCAAATGGAGTTGGGCATCCCCGCAGCGGATCTGGACATCATTGCCTTCGACAACTGGGATAGCCTGAAAAAAGGCCTGCTGGTCGGGGATCGTCTAAGTCAGCAATTACGGCGCTTAGAGTCAGCGTATTTGAGCAAAAACAAACGCGAATTCGAACTCACCAAACACATCTCCCTCCAGCAACTCAACCCGCTGGCGCTGTTGTATCTCCGCGAGACGGGCAAATGCGATTTTCTCATCCCGGAAGAATTGTTTGATTTAGACTTCCCAGGGCATTACTACCGCCGTATTCGTTCGGTGAGTATCTCGCTGCCTTGTGTGGCTGGGCCATATACGACGATCAATGCTACGTTGCGTCTGAATCAAAGCCGGGTCAGGAAGGAAACGGGCGGAACTGACTATGCTGAAAGTACAGATGTAGATGATCCTCGTTTTGATTATTACCGTACCGTCGTCCAGTCCATCGCCACCAGCTCCGCCCAAAACGACGGCGGCCTGTTTGAACTTAACTTCCGGGACGAACGATATTTGCCGTTTGAATATTCCGGCGTCATCAGCGAATGGTCGCTGGAAATGATGGAGGAGTCATCGTTGCGGCAGTTCGACTACAACACCATTGCGGATGTGATTGTGCATTTGCGTTACACGGCCAGGGAAGACGGCAGTTTAAAACCGGCTGCTATAACACACCTTACGGCATTAACCGATGCATTGGGTGGGGTTCCTTTCCAACGCCTCTTCTCCCTCCGCCACGACTTCCCCAACGAGTGGCACACCTGGGCGAGGCAAAACCAGCCCTTATCTATCCAATTGGAGAGGCATCATTTTCCGTATTTTGCGATGATGAGGGACAACTTGACAATGGAAACCTTAGAATCGTACAGAAAAGGCAGCGAGAGCCAAGAGTCGCCATCACTGTTCGTTCTAAATCAAGATAATTGGGAAATCACGCGACCTGCTCCAACCACAACGGAAGATTTAGCAGACGACTATTTCTTAATTGTTCACTACACCATCCAAACATGAAACCTGGCAAAAACGACAAAAAAGTTCACCTCCGCTTCACCCCCGATGAATTGGACTTTTTGCAGAACAACACCTGGCAAATGGCAGAAGCATTCGACTTGGATACCCGTATCGCCAACCTGACAGGAAAAAGGCCGGCAGGTTTTTACGCTTGGGATTTGGAGTGCCTGTGCGGAGCGACATAGCCAAAAAAGACGCGCCGCCTGAGCAGCACACGATGATAGATGCTTTGCTGAAAAAATTGGAAGCAACAATGGGTAAATAGTATTGAAAATCAGGTGTGTAATTTTTGCCATGAATGCTTCCAACAATCGCTTTCCGAAAACTGCTCCTAAACGTCGCAAATTCGTAAAGCGTAACGTTAGCCGATATTCAAACCCACCCAAACAATGGAATTTTTCCCAGAACTGAACACACAAAGATTGAAGTTGAGGAAAATCCAAATCGAGGATATTCCGTCCTTGGTCAAATATGCCAACAACAAAAAAATCTCCGACCACGTATTGAACATACCCTACCCTTATCAAGAACCCGATGCGGTTTTTAGAATAAGTTACGTCGTCCAGGGATTCAAAAATAAAGCACGTTATGTGTTTGCCATCACATTAAAGGAGGGTTCGGAATTCATCGGCGAGATAAGTTTGCATTTGGACATGGGCAAACCTATCGCGCAGTTGGGATATTGGCTGGGCGAAGCGTTTTGGAATAAAGGCATTGGGACAGAAGCAGCCGAAGCGGTTGTAAAGTTTGGATTCGAAAAGCTGAACCTCCACCTGATTTTTGCGACTTGCCATGTAGAAAACAAAGCATCGGAGAAGGTTTTGCTAAACAATGGAATGCGCAAGGACAATATGAACGGGAATGTAATCCAGTATAGCCTGACAAAACAGGAATATGAAGGACGGAATACGGCCTCTCAATAAATTTAAAACCTTATAACTACCACAGAAAGCAACGCTATTGATATAGCCAACGCAAAGTGGTTTTGAACAAAAGATGTGTTCAGTTGACTGAAAACCAGGCTTCTAAACCATCTAAACCGACCATAGTCGTATCAAGCATTTAAAAAACGGAAAGATGAAACGAACAACGCAAATTGCCAATCGGTTTAGGGAAGTTATATTGAACGGTACTTGGGTTGCCAACACGAATTTTAAAGCCCAATTGTCGGACGTGACTTGGGAGCAAGCCACAAAAAAGGTGGGGACTTTTAACACTTTAGCGGCGCTTACTTTTCATATTGACTACTACATAGCCGGCATATTGAACGTATTGGAAGGCGGCTCGCTTGACATCAGGGACAGGTACAGTTTCGACCTTCCTCCCATCGAATCTCAGAAAGACTGGGAAAAACTATTAGACAAAATATGGAGCGATGCCGAAAAGTTTGCCAATATGGTGGAACAAATGCCCGAAGAGCGGCTCAACGAGGTTTTTGTGGACGAAAAATATGGAACCTACCAAAGGAATATTGATGGGATGATAGAACATAGTTACTATCATTTGGGGCAAGTCGTCTTGATAAAAAAGATGCTCTTGCAAGGGCCTTGAACTAGTTTTTTTAGAAAATCGCCCGTCCGCTCCCGCACACCCTCTTGTCCGAAAGCGAACACCTTCCAGCACTTTTTTCTTTTCTAAAATCCTGAAAATCAATCCGGTTGCTTTTCGGCACGGGGTATGGGGCATGAACGATGGATGCACCACAACGCACGTTCAATGAATTCAGCCATGATACAGAACTATCTCACCACCGCCCTGCGCAACCTCCGCAAAAACAAGTTTTTTTCCCTGCTCAACATCTCTGGGCTGGCCGTTGGTTTGGCTTGCTGTATGCTGATTGCGCTCTACATCTATGAAGAAACGCACTACGACCGCCACCACGAGCGCGTCGAAGATTTGTACAAAATCGGCACTACATTCGTCAACCTGCAAGGGGCAAGCGACACCCGGGAACAGCCAACGTTCAACACGCCCGCCCCTTTGGCCGCCGTGATGTTGCAGGAATTCCCTGAAATAGAAAAAACAGCCCGCACTGTTATGGTGTTTGGCCGTGACAAAACCCTCCTCCGCTCCGTAGAAGATGGCGCGGTGCTCAAAGCATTCAACGAGCCGAAAGGTTATTTTGCTGATTCTACGTACTTTGAACTGTTCCGATACGAATTCCTAGAAGGCAGCCCGGCCAAAGCCCTCGCCGAGCCGCAGACGGTGGTGCTGTCGGACGAAATTGCCCGAAAATTGTTCGGCAACGAACCGGCTTATGGGCGCTCGGTGCGCATCAGTACCGATTGGTTTGAGGGCGGCGACCTCGATTTCCGGGTGACGGGCGTGTTCCGCCAGCCCGACGCGCCCAGCCACCTCGACGGGCGGTTTTTCATGTCGCTCTATTCTGGCGGTTTTGGCGATTTTTTGAAACGTACCACCGATCTCGCCACGAACAATATGTTTGGCACTTACCTCCGTTTGCATCCCGGTGCGGATGGCAAAGCCTTGGAGGCCAAACTCCCGGCTTTTGTGGATAAATACATGGCCAATGACCTAAAAGCACGCGGTTTTGGCAAAAAACAGTTTTTGACTGCCGTGCCGGACATTCATCTGTCGGGCGTGGGCAAGGGCGGCAGTGCCACATATCTCTACATCCTTGGCTCCATCGCGCTGTTCACGCTGCTCATCGCGTGTGTCAATTTTATGAACCTTTCCACCGCGCGCTCGGCGCGGCGGGCGAGTGAGGTGGGTGTGCGAAAGTCTGTGGGCGCGAGCAAAGCGACGCTCGTGGGGCAATTTCTCGGCGAATCGGTGTTGATTGCCATGGCCTCGTTCGTGCTGGCAACGGGGCTGGCGTGGGTGGTGCTGCCGTTTTTCAACCAGTTGGAAGAGCGGCAATTGTCGCTGTCATTTTTGGAAAATCCGGTGTTGTACGGCGGCTTTTTTGCGCTGGCGTTACTGACGGGTTTGGTGGCGGGCATTTACCCGGCGTTTTACCTGTCGTCGTTCCGGCCAGTGGAGGTGTTGAAAGGCAAATTTGTCAACAACCTTTCGGCGGTTTTTTTGCGCAAAGGTCTGGTTGTGTTTCAGTTCGTCATTTCCGCCGGGTTGATTTTGGCCTCGTTGGTCATCGGCACACAGATGAAATTTCTTCAATCGCAAGACCTCGGTTTTCAAAAAGATCAGCAAATCGTGCTGCCCCTATTGAGCGGGGCGGCGGTGGCGGCTTATGCGCCGCTGAAGGCCGAACTCCAGCGCGATAGCCGAATCGCTGGGGTGGGCGCCTCGCAATATTATCCGGGTATTATGAACCCCTCGGATATGGGGTTTCACAAAGAAGGGGAAACGGTGGAGCAGATGGTCATCACGCGCCTGAATTGGGTGGACAACGACTTTTTGCCCACACTAGGCATTCAGCCGGTAGCTGGTCGGCTGTTCTCGGCAGAGTTTCCCTCTGATACTTCCAACAAGATTATTTTGAATGAAATGGCGGTGAAAAAAATCGGGTTTCCATCGCCGCAAGAGGCTGTTGGCCAAAAAGTTGTGTTCAATTGGGAAAATCGCGAACACCGTTTTGACATCATCGGCGTGGTCAAAGATTTTCACTTTGAAAGTTTGCACGAAACCATCGAGCCCTATGGATTTCAGTTGAACAATCGGCCTCAACACAACTACCTCATCGCACGCGCCAGCACCGGCGAGATGCCCGCGTTGTTGGCCTCCATTGAAAGTATTTGGAAAAACCTCGTGCCGGGCGAGCCGTTCGAATATTCGTTTCTCGACGAGGATTTTCAGAAAAACTACAAAGCCGACCGGCAAATGGCATCGCTCGTAGGTAGCCTGACGGGCATTGCCATCCTGATTTCTTGCCTCGGGCTGTTTGGCCTCGCGGCGTTTGCTGCCGAGCGGCGCACCAAAGAAATCGGCATCCGCAAAGTGCTCGGCGCGAGCGTGGCCGGCATCACGGGTTTGTTGGCAAAAGACTTTTTGAAATTGGTCGTCATCGCCATCGTCGTGGCCTCGCCGATTGCTTATTGGGCGATGAATCAATGGCTGCAAGATTTTGCCTACCGTATTGATATTCAGTGGTGGATGTTTGTGGTAGCGGCGTTGGTCGCCGTCGGCATCGCGTTTTTGACGGTGAGTTTCCAGAGTATTCGGGCCGCGTTGTCGAATCCAGTAAAATCATTGCGCAGCGAGTAGGGTGTGCCGCAGTTGGACCGCTGGTTTGCGTTCAAAAAAAAATCAAAACACGATGTTGTACAGCTATTTCAAAATTGCCATCAAAAACCTGTTGCGCCACCGCGCCGTGTCCGCCATCAATTTGCTGGGGCTTTCCACCGGATTTGCGGTGTTTGGGCTAATTGTGTTGTTCCTGCTGCATGAGCGCGGATTCGACCGTTTTCATACCCGCTACGACCGCCTTTGCCGGGTGAACACGACGATGCAATATCCCGGTGCCAGCGCCAGCAGCCTTGCCTATGCCAGCTGGCCGATGGGGCCTTTTTTGAAAGAAACATTCAGCCGCGATGTGGAAGATTTCTGCCGACTGGTGTTTTTGGACAAAGAATTTGTGCTGAAAAACGGCGATGCCGCTACCACGGCGGGTAACGTGTTTGCCGTAGATTCCAATTTTTTCCAAACATTTGATTTTCAACTCCTGCGCGGCGACGCGAAAATGGTTTTGTCAAAATCAAACAACATCGTGCTGACGCGAAAATTGGCAGAGCAACTCTTCGGCTCGGTGGAGGGCGCACAAGGGGGCATCGTGAGCAAAACTTTTGTCAGCGCGCTCACCCAACGCGACTCGACGGCGTGGTACGAAGTGAGCGGGGTGGCAGAAAATCCGCCCGCCAACTCGCACCTGCAATTCGACGCGCTGCTCACCCATGCCGAACAACCCTACTGGGCCGTGTGGGCGCCCGACGCGATGACGGATTGGCACACTTTGTCCACCAATACTTACCTGATATTGCGCTCGCCACAAGTGGATGTCGCTTCGCTGCAAGCGCAAATCCCGGAGCAACTAAAAACCCGAATGCAAGGCTCGCAAAATGTGGCGCACCAGATACAGCCGATGTCCGACATTCACCTCGGCTCGAAGGGGCTGACGGCTGATGTGGTAGCTAACTTTGGCCAGTTTGACCGCCAATATCTCTATGTTTTTGGTGCTATTGGGCTATTTGTGCTGCTCACCGCCTGTGTCAATTATTCCAATCTGAGCACCGTGCTGGCGGGTCGGCGTGCCAAAGAAATCGCGGTGCGAAAAGCGATAGGCGCCAATCGCCGCGCTGTTATTCAGCAGTTTATAGGCGAGGCCGTGCTGATTTCGGGCATTGCCCTGCTGCTGGCGTTCGGGCTGATGTTCGCCGCGCGGCCATTGTTGGCCGCGCTGGATTATCCTTTGGAGGCTTTTTCGTGGTTGAGCACTCCCCAATTTGTCGGCGGCGCAGCATTGTTGACGCTGGCGTTGGGCATCCTCTCCGGGGCGTATCCGGCTTTTTTTATCGAACGGCTCGCTCCGGCGAAAGTGTTGCGCAGCAACCAACCCGAATCCCGCCCCCGACGCAGCCTCGTGCCCGTGTTGGTGACGGCTCAGTTTGCCATCGCGGTTGCCCTCATCGCGGGCACTTTGGTGGTGCAGCGACAAATGCAGTTTTTGCAAAAAGCCGACCTCGGCTATCAGCCCGCACAAATCCTGACCCTCGACATGGGCATGGCAAATATGATGAAAGGTGCGGCGTTGAAAGCCCAAATCGGTGCCGTGCCTGGGGTGGAGGGTGTTGCTTTGTCCGACCAAATACTTGGCAATGGGTTGACGCAGAATGGGGTGCGTTTTGTGAAAGACGGCAAAAAGGAACATCTCGCGCTGCCTCGCTGCTCGGTGGATGAGGATTTTATGGCGATTTTCAACATGAAAATGGCAGCCGGCCGGCCATTTGCGCACACTAAATCTGTGGAAAACACCCAATACATCATCAACGAAACATTGGCGCGCAAAATCGGCTGGGTACCGGAAGAAGCAGTGGGCCAACAACTTGCATTTTCTGAAATGCAGGAAAACGGCACTATCATCGGTGTGGTCAAGGATTTTCATTTCACCTCACTGCACCGCCGCATAGAGCCGATGGCCATGCGCGCCATTGAGTGGACCAGCGTGCTTAATGTCAAAGTAGCAGCGGCTGATTTGCCCGGCACACTCGGGCGTTTGGAGGAGGTCTGGAAAAACACCATCACCGACAAACCTTTTGATTACAAGTTTTTGGATGAACAGTTTGCCCAAACTTATGCCGCCGAACAACGCCTCAGCCGCTTGGCCGGGTTGGGTGCCGGGTTGGCGATTTTCATTGCCTGCCTCGGGTTGTTCGCGTTGGCGATGTTTACCGCCCATGCCCGCACGAAAGAAATTGGCATCCGCAAAGTACTTGGCGCGAGCGTGGCGGGCATCACGGGTTTGTTGGCAAAAGATTTTTTGAAACTCGTCCTGATAGCCATCTTGATAGCCTCTCCCATCGCCTATTGGATGATGCATCAGTGGCTTGCCGATTTTGCCTATCGCATTGATATTCAATGGTGGATGTTTGCGCTGGCGGGATTGACGGCGATTGGTATCGCGTTTTTGACGGTGGGTTTCCAAAGTGTGCGGGCAGCGCTGGTGAATCCGGCTCGTTCGCTGAAAAGTGAATGAGTCCCGAAATCTCGTGGGTGAAAAGTCTGTGGAACGAATGCGCGCCGCTCTCCACGCAGGCTTGCCTGTCCTTTTTACCTATAGCTCTATTTTGAGTGAAACAAAAGCACCTGCATCACTTCTTCTGCTTCAACCCAGTGGCACAATGCCCTTGCTCCCTGTTCGATGGTGGGGGCGAGGGCGTTTTTCGTTTCGAAAAAACAGACAGCAAACTCCCAAGCAGCGCCTTTTTCCTCAACTTTGCGCTCCCAAACCGTATATCATCAACCGTTTGCCGCCAACCGTTACAATGCCTTTTTCAACAACACCCATTCCCGGCCTTATCATTTTCGAGCCGCGCATCTTTCCCGATGAGCGGGGTTATTTTTTTGAAAGTTACAACCAACGCACTTGGGCGGAGGCTGGTTTGCAAGCCAATTTTGTGCAAGACAATCAAGCACGCTCTACCCGCGGCGTGTTGCGTGGGCTGCATTATCAAGTCGGTGAAATGGCGCAGGCCAAACTCGTGCGGGTGCTGGAAGGCGAGGTGCTCGACGTGGTGGTGGACATCCGGGAGGGTTCGCCGACTTACGGACAGTGGTACAGCGTGCGGCTGAGCGCAGAGAACAAACGCCAACTGTTCGTGCCGCGCGGTTTCGCGCACGGCTATGTGGTACTGAGCGAGACGGCGGAGTTTTTTTACAAATGCGACAATTTTTACTCAAAAGCACACGAGGGCGGCATCCGTTTTGACGACCCCGCACTGGCGATTGACTGGGAGATTGACCTCTCGGAAGTGATTGTGGCGGACAAAGATTTGGCGCTGCCATTTTTGGGGAAACACCGCTCGTAGCATCGCCGAGGCGTTTGCTTTTGCAAACATTAGCCCCACCCGATTCTTGCGTACAATTTCAACTATCTTTGCGCCCTCAAATTTGGCTCCGCGTCATGGGGGCTGAAAAATTATTTCAGAAAAAAACTTCAACCTCAAAATGCTGTTGAAGCACCTCGCCAAAACCGGCAACGCAACCCTGCAACCTTGCATCCTTTTATGAAGAATATCCGCAACTTCTGCATTATCGCGCACATTGACCATGGGAAAAGCACACTCGCCGACCGCCTGTTGGAATATACCCACACCATCAGCAAGCGCGATATGCAAGACCAAGCGCTCGACAATATGGACCTCGAACGCGAGCGTGGCATCACCATCAAGAGCCATGCTATCCAGATGCGCTACGTCCACCCCGCCGACGGGCAGGAGTACATTTTCAACCTGATAGACACGCCCGGCCACGTTGACTTTTCCTACGAAGTGAGCCGTTCCATTGCCGCCTGCGAGGGGGCGTTGTTGCTGGTGGATGCAACACAGGGCATTCAAGCTCAGACGATTAGCAACCTGTATCTCGCTGTTGACCACAACCTCGAAATCATCCCCATCGTGAACAAGGTGGACATGGAAAGCGCGATGATAGAGGATGTGCAAGACCAAATCATTGACCTCATCGGCTGCAAACGCGAAGACATTATTTCTGCCTCCGGGCGCACAGGCATCGGGGTGGCGGAGATTTTGGCTGCCGTCATTGACCGTGTGCCAGCGCCCAAAGGCGACCCGAATGCTCCGCTCCAGACGATGATTTTTGACTCGATGTTCAACTCCTACCGGGGTGTCATCGCTTATGTGCGCGTGATGAACGGGACGATGAAAAAGGGAGACAAAATCAAGTTTTTCAACACAGGAAAGGAGGTCGTCGCGGAAGAAGTCGGGGTGTTGCGGCTCGGCCAATTTGAGGCTGCGGAAATCAGCACCGGCGATGTTGGCTATGTCATCACGGGCATCAAAGTCAGCCGCGAAATCAAAGTGGGTGACACCATCACCCACGTCTCGAATCCGTGCAAAGAACCCGTCAAAGGTTTTGAAGAAGTAAAACCGATGGTGTTTGCGGGCATCTATCCGCTTGATAATGATGACTTTGAAGATTTGCGCGACTCGTTGGAAAAACTCCAGTTGAACGACGCATCGTTGGTTTTTGAACCTGAAACCTCAGCGGCGCTCGGGTTCGGTTTTCGCTGCGGATTTCTCGGGATGCTCCACCTCGAAATCGTGCAGGAACGCCTCTACCGCGAGTTCGACCAAGACATCATCACCACGGTGCCCAACGTGCCTTACTATGCCACCGACATGAAGGGCAAACGTTTTTTGGTGCGCCAACCGACCGAACTGCCCGACCCCAATCACCTCGAAAATGCGGAGGAACCGTACATCTATGCCCAAATCATCACGAAGCCGGAATATATCGGCAACATCATGAACCTCTGCATCGAAAAACGGGGCAGCCTCCAAAAGCAGATGTATCTCACACCCACCCGTCTGGAGATGACTTTCCACCTGCCGCTCGCTGAAATCGTATTCGACTTTTACGATAGGCTCAAGTCCATCACGCGTGGCTATGCTTCGTTCGACTACCACCTGCTGGACTACCGCGAAACGGACTTGGTGAAACTCGACATCAAGCTCAATGGCGAACAGGTGGACGCCCTCTCGGCCCTCGTGCACCGCACCAAAGCGGAACAAATGGGTCGCCGGATGTGTGAAAAATTGAAAGACCTTTTGCCGCGCCAGCAGTTCCAAATCGCCATTCAGGCGGCCATCGGCCAAAAAGTCATTGCCCGCGAAACAATTTCGGCACTGCGCAAAGACGTGACGGCCAAATGCTACGGCGGCGACATCTCACGAAAGCGCAAATTGTTAGAAAAACAAAAAGAGGGCAAGAAGAAAATGAAGCAGTTTGGCAATGTGGAAGTGCCGCAGGAGGCGTTTCTGAAGGTGTTGAAGTTGAATGATTAATCGCCAATTTCGCCCTATGTTTATGAAAACTTTGAAAGTTTTCGTAAACGTCAATTCAAGTCGCTGATTTTTTCGCCACGCGCCGGAGGTGAATTTTACCTGCGGCGATGAGATAATTCACTTCGGCGCATGGGAAGAGGGATGTATGCGTGAGAAACACAAATTTCCCCTTCATTTTCTTTTTCCGATATTTCAAAAAACAAACTCCGGTTTCTTCTCCGGAAATTGTGTGTCCTCTCTAAATTACCGCTAAACTCCACTTGCCCGCACTTTTAACCACAAATCTGTGGTCAATCGCGCATATTTCACCTTTACCCTGCTCCCCCCTCTCCCCGCCAAACAAAAGCGCTTAAAAATTTTCCTGTACCGTGCGCAAGGCCGCCACATACCTTTCCACAAACTCGTCCACCCGTTTTCGCCGATACTGCATCACCCAGCGCGGGTGCGGCAGCGGCAAGATAGTTTTGAAAAAGCCATGTGTGGCGTTCAGTTTTGTAAAGAAGGCAAAATTCTGTCCTTCACCGAGGCAAATCGCCGCATTTCGATTCGCGCCGAAATCCAACTGGGTGCGGATATTCCAGACGATGAACGGCTCAGCGGTTTTTTGCAGGTGGCGGTCGTCGTAGTAATTGATGTTTTTGCCGTCTTTCACAAAACCCAGCGGCGACAATGACGTGATATAAAAATCGCGGCAAAAAATCGCCGCGCCGCCATAAGCTTCGATAAATTGCCAGACGAAGATGGACGACAATTCGGGCTTTTTCTGAAAGTCATTTTCGATGCCGCACAGGTTTGCCAGTCGAATCGGGTCGGTAAACGGCACACCCGTCAGCCCCGCCCCAAAGCGACCGGGATTGATGCCAAAAAGGAAGTTGCGCGGCTGATTGTCAGCGTAGTATTTTTCATAAAAGGTCGTCAGCGAGCGCATCGTTTCGGGGTGGTCGTATGGAAAAAGCCACTCGAAGCCCGGCGGCAGGGCGATATCAGGTGGGCGCAGCGCGCGGGTAAAGGCAATAACTTGTTCGGCAAAAGTCATGGCGCAAGATGAAAAACTTGTCATAGAACTTTCTCAAAGTTTGCCAACTTTCGCCAAGTTGAATGCGCGAATGCGCCGTTTCTTTGCACAATGGAACTCCTCCAACTTTCAAAACCTGACCACGCGTTGCGGGGCGACATCGCCCTCGACGGCTCCAAAAGCATCAGCAATAGGGCGCTCATTGTGCTGGCGCTAGCCAAGGCAAATCCCGCAGACTGGCTTTCCAATCTTTCCACATCGAAAGACACGGCCACACTCCTGCGTCTGCTCACCCAATCCGGCGACACTTACGACGCGGGCGACGCAGGCACCACGTTCCGATTTCTCACGGCTTATTTGGCTTTACAATCTGGCACACAAATACTTACCGGTTCCGCTCGAATGCGCGAACGACCCGTCGGCGGACTCGTGCAGGCATTGCGGAGCATCGGTGCTGACATTGAATTTTTGGAAAAAGAGGGTTATCCGCCGTTGAAAATTGGGGAGTTAAAGGCGAACTGGAAAGTTCGCCCTACGGTGAATATCCACGCCGGGACGAGCAGCCAATTCCTCTCGGCCCTGCTCATGATTGGGCCGTATTTGCCATTGGGTTTGAAACTTGTTCCAGAGGGCAATCTTGTTTCCCGGCCATATTTGGAAATGACGTTGCAACTCATGCGCTATTTCGGCGCAAAAGCGGAGTGGGTGGACGATTCGATTTTGGTGGAACCGGGGCGCTACCAGCCGCGTCCTTTTGCCGTCGAAGCCGATTGGTCGGCAGCATCTTATTGGTACGAAATGGCGGCTTTTTCCGATGAGGTGGATTTGCGTTTACGCGGGCTTTTTCCGGGTAGTTGGCAGGGCGATTCGGCAGTGGCGGAGTTGATGCAACAGTTTGGTATTCAGACTTTTTTTGAAGAACATGGTATTTATTTAAAGAAAAATAACGGCCTGCTGCCGCCGATTTTTGAACACGATTTTGTCGAATGTCCCGACATCGCGCAGACCTTGGCAGTCATTTGCGCGGGCTTGGGTGTGCGCGGGGTTTTTACAGGTTTGGAAACTTTGTTCATCAAAGAAACCGACCGAGTGGCAGCACTCCAACATGAACTGGCGAAAGTGGGCGCGTCATTTCAGCCAAGTGAGGCGGTGACGGCCAGTCTCCGACTTACCCAATCTTTTAAAGTAGATGGCAAAGCTAACTGGGTTGAAACGCCACGTTTTGCCACTTACGGCGACCACCGCATGGCGATGTCGTTTGCGCCGCTGGCATTTTTTGGGAAAATAGAAATTGAAAATCCGGCGGTGGTAGCGAAATCGTACCCGGCATTTTGGGAACACCTTGCGGCTGTTGGATTCGAGCTTTCCGAAAGTTGGAAACTTTCGGAAAGCTAAGGCCTTAAAAAAGTGCCAGCTGCTCGCCCCGCGGCAACAACTGAAACGAGCGCCGGTGATAGGGCGTGATGCCGTGCCGCCGGATAGCCTCGCGGTGCGCCTCGGTCGGGTAGCCTTTGTTGGAGTGCCAATCGTAGTGCGGAAATTCTTGGTGCAGCCGGAGCATATATTCGTCGCGACAAGTTTTTGCTAAAACGGACGCGGCGGCGATGGCGGCGTATTTTCCGTCACCTTTCACCACGCAGAGGTGCGGCACTGCGGCATATTTGTAAAAACGGTTGCCGTCCACGAGGATAAATTCGGGCTGTTCCGCGAGGTTTTCCAAAGCCCGGTGCATGGCGAGGAAGGAGGCTTTCAAGATATTGATGCGGTCAATTTCTGGGGCATCTGATTGTGCGACCGACCATACAACGGCCTCTTTTTCAATAACTTCTCTTAATAAATCGCGCTGATTTTCCGACAGTTGTTTTGAGTCGTTCAGCAGCGGGTGGTAAAAATCTTTTGGCAAAATCACCGCCGCCGCAAACACTGGCCCGGCCAAACAGCCGCGCCCGGCCTCGTCGCAGCCGGCTTCCAAAAGGTCGGGATGATGATAAGAGAGGAGTGGCATGATTTGTACCCCGAAACGCTCGTTTCGGAAGAGTTGGCAAAAGTAAACTTTCTTTCTGCCTCAGGGTTTCGTCTATTTTTGCGGCCAAAATTTCCGCTTATGCAGCCAGCCAAAACGGTAAAAATCCACGACCTGACCTTCGCCCCGCTTTTTTCCGAACAACAGGTGCAAATCCGTGTCCGAGAACTCGGCGCGGCACTGACCGAGCGCTATGCCGGGCAAACCCCGCTGTTTATCAGCATTTTAAGCGGGGCATTTGTGTTCGCGTCGGATTTGATTCGGGCATTCAAAGGCGACTGCGAGGTGGGTTTTGTCAAACTTTCTTCCTACAAAGGCACACAGTCCACTGGTGCGATTCAGACGGTGATGGGGTTGGAAAAAGATATTGCCGGTCGCCATCTCATTGTGGTGGAGGACATTGTGGACACCGGGCGGACGCTGCATTTTTTCCTTGAACAATTGCGGCTGCAGCACCCGGCTTCGATATGCGCAGTGACTTTTCTTCGAAAACCGGACGCGATTGCTTTTCCCGTGCAAGTTGATTTTGTCGGTTTTGACATTGAAGACAAATTCGTGGTGGGCTACGGGCTTGATTATGAAAGTCTTGGAAGGAATCTGCCGGGGGTTTGCCAAGTTGTTGACGAGGGTTTGTCAAGTTGATTGTCAACTTTATCAACCACTACGGCAATACTCCATCTTTCCGCATCAAATCAATAAACGCCTTGCTGCCGCTCACATTGAGGTGCCGGTAGTCGCTAAAACCCGTCGGGTCGCTCAACGCCTGGCGGTAGTCGCGCACAGGAAGGCCGGTGGCTTGTTCGACGGCAGCTTTCAGCGCATCCAAATTATTCACTTGATAGCCCGGCGCGTATGGCCCGATAACGAGCGCGATACCCACGCCTTTGGCTTGCACAGTCATTACCGTTTCTTTCAATTGCTGAATGAGGTAGGGGTGAATTTGCAGGTCGTAAGGAGGCTCTTTACTGGCTTCGGCAGCGAGTTTTTCAGACATGACGTGGTCGCGCAGCCAATCGGAATCCGGTTTGTTTCGGTGGAACAGTGCACGTTGGAAAATCTCGTTGTTCAAGCAAAACAAGGCAGAGACTTTCCCACCCCATCCAACTTTCGGCAACTTGCTGTGAATCAAAGTGTCCAGCCTGAATGACTGGCCTGAATAGGTGAGAAAACCCGCCATCAGTTGGTCATTCACGCGGTCGCAATTTGTGATGTCCACCACCATTTTTTGCGGGGCTGGATAGCGGTCGAGATAGTCCAATACGAGGACTTTAGCCACGTCCATCGGCAGGCCGTTGTAGCTCAGGTTGAAGGATTTTTTGCCCGTAACTTCTTCTATGTAAGGTTGGAAAAAATTCAGGCCGCGCGAATTGCCGACCAGCAAAATATCGGCTTTGGCCTCGCCGCTGTAAAGACGGGAGTATCGAAATTGACTTTTTTCGACTTGTTTTTGCAGAAAATGCCCGGCGAGGCGGTCGCCGGAGAAAAGGAGGAGGAGGAAGGTGGCGAACCAGAGCGCGTGTTTCATGCTGTTTCTTCTTCCACCATTCGCAAGCGCATATTTTGTTCTTTAAGCATCTCATTGAGTTGCTGAATAAATTGTTTTTTCAAATGCTGATATTGGCGTACCATGAGCTCGCTGCCGATGGCGCGCGAATCATTAATGGAGCGTTCAATCTCTTCTATCATGGTTATTTGGTGGGCGATAGCCTCGGCTCTGGTCACTAATTTAGGCTTTGTCATTGCTTCGAAAAATTTATTTGAATGAAGCCTTTTGAGATATGTGGGTTGGCCTCGATTTTTCTTCCTAAGGTGTACCGATTCTCCCAATCAAGTTTCAGTTGATTTGTTCGTTTAAAGGCAGCGTGGCTTTTCGGATATTCCGGCAAAAAATACGCATCCAACCCCTTCTCCTCATTTGAAAAACTCCAAAATCTGTCCAACTCTTTCCACTTTTCTTTGATTTCGTACACCTCCCAATCCAAAAACGTCACAAAATCTATGTCTTTCGGGTTCAACTTTTGAGTGACAAAACTCCCATTAAACCACTACGTAAAATAGGGAAAGACATCGCGTTTAAAATCAAAAACCCAATCCAAATAGTTGTCGAACAAACGTTTGCGCGTCTCTGAATCCGGGAAAGCATCCACAAAAATCTCACGCATTTCTTCCAGCGTCGTAGTGTGAACTTCGTAGGGAGACAGGTGGCCGTTTTCGTCGAATTGGAGCATTCAAAGTGTATTTCAGAAAACAAAAATACGGTTTAAAACTGAAAATAAATAAACGCATTTGCCCCGAAAGTACCGAAAAACGCAATCAGCCACAGCAGCCCGGCGAAGGCCGCCATGCGTAAAACAGGGTTTCGTGTTTGCAAAATATTCCAGCGAAAACGGACATTTGTCACCTCCACCGCCAGCAAAATCCCAATGAGCAATACGCCCTTGACGACCTGAAATTTGTTGACAACTGCCTCAAAACCAAAACCTTCCAAACTAGCGATGCCTCCGATGATTTGGTTTGCCGTCGCAAAACTGTCGCCGCCCGCCAGCCCGATGCTCCCGCTCCGAAAAAAAATCCAAGCCAACAACGTGAGGCCGTACACCGTCGCCATTGCCACCGCGTCGTCGGCGAATTTCGGCAGCCGAACAAGCCGAACAAACCGCCGCCAGATTGGGCTGACTGCTCTTTGCAAAATCAGGTACAGCCCGTGCAAAAAACCCCAAAACACGAACGCCCAATTTGCCCCGTGCCATAGCCCGCCGAGCAGCATCGTGAGCATGTTGTTCCGATAAGTGGCAAATTTCCCGCTCCGGCTACCACCCAATGGAATGTAGAGATAATCGCGCAGCCACGACGAGAGCGACACGTGCCAGCGCGTCCAAAATTCGCTGAAACTCTTTGAAAAATAAGGAGTTCTGAAATTTTCGGGAAAACCAAAACCCATCATCCGCGCCAGCCCGATGGCAATGTCTGAGTAGCCGGAGAAGTCGCAATAGATTTGGAACGAGTAAAAAACGACCCCAATCAGCAGGTGCATGGAGCCGAAACTTTGCGGCGAATCGAACACCTGATCCACAAACGGCGCCAGCGAATCGGCGATGGCGACTTTTTTAAAAAACCCCCACAATACGCGCCCCAGCCCGGAGTTGAAATTTGTCCAACTGAAGCGTTTGTCGCCCTGCATTTGGGGCAAAAAATCCGCTGCCCGCACAATGGGGCCAGCCACTAATTGAGGGAACAAGGCGATAAAAGTAGCGAACCTTAGCAGCGACGGTTCCCACTTGATTTGCCGCCGGTACACATCAATCGTGTACGACATGGACTGGAAAGTGTAGAACGAAATCCCGACCGGCAGAATGATGTTCAGCGTTGTCCATGAAGCAGTTAGGCCAAACGACGTGACGAGCGCGGCGAAGTTGCCGGCGAAAAAATTGAAGTATTTGAAGAACCCGAGAAAGCCGAGATTCATCACCATGCTCGACACGAGAATGGCTTTTCGGCTCAAATGCAGTCGGTCGGCGCTCTCCGTTATTTTCCCAAAAAACCGCAACACCGGGCTGCCGTTTTGCCAACGCCGCCGCGTCTCTTCCGGTGCGTCTTTATATGTCAGCCATACCCCGAACCACCAATCCAGCACCGTCGAAAACGCGATGAGCGACAGGAAACGCCAATCCCACCAGCCGTAAAAAACATAGCTCGCCAATAGGCAAATCCACGTCCGCATCCTTCCCTTTGTGGCAAAATAAAGAGGGAAAAAAAGTAGGATGAAGATTAAAAAAGTGAGGCTGTTGAAAACCACTTTTGGGAATTGAGAATTATGAGTTATGAATTATGAATGGGGATTGCCGCGTTCAGCCAATAATTCATAACTCATAATTCATCATTAGTTGAATCTGTTTTTTCCAAACCAAATACCCCGTCCCGTTCAGGTGAATACCATCGTCCGTGAATTTTATGGACAAATTCCCGCTCGCGTCGGTCAGTTGGCTGTACAAATCGAGGTATGGCAAGGCGTAATCTTTGGCAATTTGGGCGATGCGAACATTCAACGCCTGAATCTCAACATTCCCTGCGGGCAAACTCCTCACCGCGCCGTTCACGGGCAAAACACTTTGCAAAATCAGTTCCGAACCGGGCGATTCCCGCCGGATTTTTTGCACAATTTCCCGATAACGCACCTCGATGTCTTCTGTTTTTTTTCCAAAAAACAAGTCATTGACCCCGACCAATAGAAAGATTTTCAATGGTTTGTGTCGCAGCACCTCGTCCAATCTTGCAAATATCCCATCCACATAATCGCCTGAAATCCCCCGGTTCAACACCCGGACGGAATCGCCCAAAAGTTCTTGCCATTCGCACAAAGCCGTTTGACTGTCGCCGAGCATGACGACGGCGCCGGGGCGTTCGGGCAATTTTTCGAAGAGTGATTTTCGGTGGGTGTAAAGCCCTGCCTCGCTGCTCCGCAAGCGGTACAGCGCATAGCTCCAGCCGCCGAGCCGGTGCATCATGTAAGCGATGCCGGACGCGAGCAAGACATTGACGATCAGGGAAAAAATGAGGAGGCGTTTCATTTTGCTACAAGTTGGTTTTCGACAGGGTTTACAAGATTGACAGGACAAATAGTTTGCTCTAAAATCCTGAAAATCATGTTAATCCTGTCAAAAAACACTACAGAAACTCTTGTCAAAAATCTTTTACAAAAAAGCCTGTCCACCACCGGCTAATCGGCTCAAAAGCCCGACCCGCCAGCAGCGCAAGGACAAGGAATGGCAGCAAACTTAACCAATTCACCGGAACACCCGTCAAATGAAGCAGTCGCAAGTAAATTTCTAACACTAAAATGTGCACGAGATAGAGCGAGTAGGAAAAACGCCCGACCCACAGGAAAAACCGTTTGAGCGGCGGCAGGAATTTATCTCCGATTTGAAAGAAAAAAATGCTGAACGCTCCGTAGCCGATAAGCGCCGGGATGTCGTTGAAAATTTTGCCCGCCTCGCCCATTTTTAGAATCATCAAAATCATGATGGAGGTGAAAATCAGGGCGGCGAGGAGTGAAAACCAAATTTCACGCCCTCGTTCAACCCCACCCCCGACCCCTCCCCTAAAAGGGAGGGGAGACGTAGTGTACTCCGCGGCGATGTCGCG
>CAYZVM010000052.1:0-29372 GCA_964481485.1 uncultured Saprospiraceae bacterium
GGTGAAAAATCAGCGGCAAAAAAAATGGCAGCAGGTATGCCGGTCGCCCCATTTTGCAAAGTGGGTCGAAAAAAATGCGCATCAATTGGGGACTTTATCCCAGCACCGATCCTTAGCGCAGTTCGAGAGCCTTTTCGGCAGATGAAAAATATGTACGCGGGCTTTGACCTGTTTCTTTGAGAAAGGCGCGATTGAAGGCAGATTTTGAGTTGAAACCCGATCGGTAGGCCAGTTCCAATGTGTTCAAGTGTTGCAGCCGGGCATCATTGCGGGAGCGAATAAAAGCCTGCACCCGGTAGCCGTTGATGAAATCAAAAAAGTTTTTTTGAAAACCCTGATTGATGATTCTGGAGAGTTGGTGTTTAGGCAGACTCAGGGCATCAGCGAGGTCGCCGATTTTGATTTCCGCGTTCAGGTAAGGTTTTTCTGTTTCCATATATCTTTCTACTTCCGCGATTACCGATTCAGATACAGGTGCTTCATCAGGTAAATTATTTTCTTCTTCCCACACCTTCGGCAATTCCAGAATGGCTGGCGTGGCCCAAATTTTATAGGCTAAAAAATAAATAGCCGCCACCACCAGCACCCAAAAAAGGGTGTAGATGGAATAATCGGTTTGACCGCGAGCGATTTTAACCGCAAACCCGGCAAACCAAAAAAACAACAGCACAAAACACAGGATAAAAAAGGATCGCAAAAAATGCCCCACGAATGGCGCTGCGTATTTTTCGTAGAACCCCGCGCGATACCGTTGGTAAATGCTGAGACTAAAAGCGAGATAAACGCCCAAACTCACCATCGCTGCCGCCTCGATGAGATTGAACCCCACAAATACTTGCCGCATCGTCAGGTAGTGCAATATCCCTTTCAGGTGCAGCCCCAAAAAAGTATTCACCACCAGCACATGGACGGCGGCTGGCACAAAATGCGCGTATAGACGGGTTGCAGACAAAGGAGCGAGCCGCAGCAATGCGCGTGTGAAAAGGTAAATAAATGGGCCGGTGAGGAATAAAATGACATCCGGCAGCAAAATGATTTCCGCAAATTGTTTGAAAAAAGCGGGCTGGTAGGTGACCCGGAGCAGCATCAAAATGGAAATTGTAAGCAGTAAGGCGACGAAATATCGGATTGCCTCGCGATTAGCTTCTTTTTTCCGCCAAAGCAAATAAGTCAGGAAAATACCCTGAACACAGCCCGGATAGAGGGCGATTTCCAGCCATTTGTTTTCGATCATAACCTTGCGCTTCGACCAACTGCTGTTGACTTGTTGTTCCGAACACGTTTCGTAGCAGTAAAGGTATGGGCATTGGACATTAATCGTGCGCTTGGATTTTTGTTGAAAAACGTCTTTTGTTTTGAATTGGCGATTGGACGCACAGTGCTGGACATTTTTTCAACACAGGGGTACGGTGACACAGCGTCATATTTCAACCGATTAGTTTTCAAAGATTTATTTTCTCTGTGCCTCCGTACCTCCGTGTTGAAAAGCAAAATGTCCGGTAGTATGGATTAGATATCCGAATTATCCATCCTCCAGCCGCGCCAAATTCTCTTTCAAATAAGCCAAGTATTTTCCAAAAGCCACCCGGTTGAGCCAAACAGTTATCCACGCCCCCAATGCGCCGACAATCAGCCCGTTGGCAACCATCGTGAGCAAAAGCCAACTGCGCTCCCAGATAAACATGAAACTTCCTTTTTCCTCAATAATCGCAAATGAAAAACCCATCATGGCGGCTATCGGGGTGAAAATGGCTGCCATGAGATTCTCTTGTCGGATAATGGTGCGCAACTCGCGATAGTAAAATGTAAGTACTTCGCGGGATGTGCTGGACATCAGCCCGGCGTGTTTTTTCATCCTCAAATAGCCCGGCAATACGAGCCCAAGATTGAGCAGGACAAACAAAAACATGACGGCCACTATCAGGGCAATTTCCCGGTTGCTGTCTACGGCAAAAAAGGCCCACACCCCGTAAAGCACAATAAAACCATAGATAAACCTTAGTTTGTACTTGACCTTGCGCAGCATTTCAGCGAATATATTTTGTGCGCTCGGCGAAAACTCACTTGTGGGCGACGGCTGATTTTCTGGTTCTGCGTGTCCAGTTTTTTCGCTGATTTCGCGCCAGAGTTTATCGAGTTCTTCCATGATTGTCAGCGTTTTAGGCGGTTTTCCAATACGATTTTGATACGGTGCAACTTCACGGCCACATGGTTTTTCGTGAGTCCCATGATGGCGGCGACAGCGTCGTTGTCGTAGCCGTCGAGGTGGAGGGTTATAATGGCACGGTCGGCCTCCGGGAGTTGGCGGATGGCTTGGTACAACAATTCGGCTTGGGGGCTGAGCGGCTCCGTCATGTCGGCTGCTTGCTGCTGCGCCAGCTCCAATTCGGAGGTCGGCACCCGGCGCAGTGATTTGCGGCGAAAGGTGAGCGCGGTATTGAGCGCCACTTGGTAGAGCCATGTGCTGAATGCCGCCGCGCCACGAAAACTCGGGTAGGCACGCCAAGCCTCGTACAGCATTTCTTGGTGCAAATCGCGCCGGTCTTCCGGGTCATCCACATACAGGCGGATGATTTTGTGCAAAATGCCGGCGTGTTTGTGCAGCAGTTGGATAAAATCGGGGTGCTTAGCTTCGCCCATGATTGTGAGAGGATTGTGTTCAAACTGCAGATAGCAGGAGGTTCTGTTCTGTCGCGGCGGCATCGCCGGTTTCGCCCATTGCGACGGCGTAAAACAAGTACCATAGCAACAGGTCAAGTTCAAGCAACACCTTTTCCCGATGGGCAGAAATAGCGGCCACAGCGCGGCTGTCTTTTGTTTTCAAACCATACGCGACTACATCGCGACCATTTTGCTGAACAGCGTATTCGGCCAATGGGTTGTTGCGCACAATCAATTGATAATCATCCCCATAAAGGCGAAATTGGCACCGGGAACCGAACCAACTGACAGGTTTTATAGTCGTCAATATTTGCCCCTGCGCGTCGGCCAATTCGATTTGGTTGTCCCAAAAACCCTTGGTGCGAATTTTAAAATTGCGCCCCCCGATTTGGCAGTCGGCTTTACCGCCGCGTATTTTCATGGCGGCGAGCACGGTTTCATTTTGTTTCAAATGAAATTCTGACGCAGCGATTTTTGTCCAGTTCATGATGGAGGAAAGTTTAGAGTGGTTTAGAGAAGTTTAGATTAGGTTCGGTAAACATTTCCGAGTGTTTAAACTATTCTAAACCAATTTATTGCACAGCTTTCACCGTGTAGCCCTGTTTGCGGAGCAAATCAATCAAACCGTCCGGTCCCGGCAGATGGAGCGCGCCGACGGCTATGAATTGATTGCCTGTTTTCAAGATGTCCGGCAATTTCTCCATCCAGCGTTTGTTGCGGTCGGTCGTGATGAAATCCATGCTGCCATAAGAAGGCATTTCTTTCATGGATTGTTCGCTCAGATCGTACATCGCCTGGATATTCTGGCTAAAATAACTGGCCGTGATGCCCTTTTGGATGTCCAAAGCCCGCTCTTTCATAGCCACCATTTCGGCTAATATTTTTGCTTGTTCCTGCAGGGTGAAATGATTGAAAAGGATATTGATTTGCTCCTCGATTGTTTCGAGCGTCTGTACTTTTTTGCCTGTTTTTTCACCTTCTTCCGCAAAAAACTTATCGAGCGGCTGGCCGGTGTAGTTCGCCAGTTTCGGCGCGGAGATGGACGTGTAAGTGACCGCCAGCATAGTGGCAATCGCCATCGGCTTCAACTGCTCCAACATGGCAATGTCCATACCCATTGTTTGCTGCAAATCTGCCTTAACGAGTTGGTATTCAACAGAACCGAGCAGTTTGGAGAGTTTATTGTCGAGCATCACCATGCCCATTTGGGCTTTCATCATGGCAGGCGTGTCCACAATGGTTTCCACCACAACGCCGTCGGTTTTGCCAAATACCTCGAGGGCTTTCGGGTTTTCTTTTGCCAAATAACTGTCGTTGAGAAGATGGTAGGTGCCAAAGAGGTAAGAAGGTTTGGCGAGGCCATTGCCGGAGATTTCCCACAAAAGCGAATTTTCCAATTTTTGCCCGAACAATGGCGCTACGAGGCCAATGGTGAGCAGTGCAAATGCGAATAGGCTGACTAACTTTTTCATCGTTTGAAATTGTTTTTGAAAAGTAAGTAGCCGATGCCGCTGGGAAAATTACACGCAAGGCAGTTTTTTTCTTTTTGATAAAAAAAACGCGGGGTTCGCTCATCTCCGAACGAACCCCACGCAGCATATTATGCAAACTGCCCTCTAAACTTCCGGCCTCATTTGCGGGAAAAACAGCACCTCTTGAATGGAACTTTGCCCAGTGAAGAGCATCGCCAAACGGTCTATGCCGAAGCCGATGCCAGCCGTGGGGGGCATCCCGTATTCGAGCGCGCGGAGAAAATCCTCGTCCATCGCCATCGCCTCTTCGTCGCCACGGGCAGCGAGGCTGAGTTGTTCCTCAAAACGCTCGCGCTGGTCAATCGGGTCGTTCAACTCGGAGTAGGCGTTGCCCACTTCTTTCCCATTGACAAACAGCTCGAACCGCTCCACGAGGCCGGGTTTCGAGCGGTGTTTCTTCGTGAGTGGCGACATCTCCACCGGATAATCAATGAGGAAAGTTGGCTGGATGAGGTGGCCTTCCACTTTTTCTCCAAAAATCTCATCAATCAACTTTGCCTTGCCCATAGTCGCGTCTATTTCGATGTGGTTTTGGCGGCAATAGTTGCGCAATTCCGACTCGTCGGCAGTTTCTACATTTAGACCTGTGTATTCCTGAATAGCGTCGAACATGGTAAGGCGGCGGTACGGCCCGGCGAATTCGATATCGTGTTCGCCCGCTTTGATGACTGAACTCCCGTCGGCATTCACGGCGCGGGCCACCCGTTCGAGCATCTGCTCGGTCACATTCATCAGCCAGAAATAATCTTTGTACGCCACATAAAATTCGAGCATGGAAAACTCCGGGTTGTGCGTCCGGTCCATGCCTTCGTTGCGGAACATTTTGCCCAATTCGTACACCCCGTCGAAACCGCCGACGATGAGGCGCTTGAGGTACAACTCGTTGGCAATGCGCAAGTAAAGCGGCATATCCAGCGCGTTGTGGTGGGATTTGAACGGCCTTGCCGCCGCGCCGCCGTGAATCGGCTGGAGGATGGGCGTTTCCACTTCCAGCAGGCCGAGTTCGTCCAGGTACGCCCGAATTGTTTTGATGATTTTGGTGCGTTTGATGAAAGTCTCGCGCACTTCGGGGTTCACCGTCAAATCCACATAACGCATCCGGTAGCGCTGCTCCGGGTCGGTGAAAGCATCGTGGATATTGCCCTCGGCATCCTTTTTCACTACCGGGAGCGGGCGCAGGCTTTTTGCCAAAAATTGGAGTTCCTGCACATGGACGGAGACTTCGCCGGTTTTTGTTTTGAAAGCAAAACCTTTCACGCCCACATAATCGCCGAGGTCGAGCAATTTTTTGATGACGGTGTCGAACATGACGGCTTCGCCGGTTTCAGCGTTCAAAAAGTCGTCGCGGCGCAGGTACAGTTGAATCCGTCCGCTCGAATCTTGCAAGTTCATAAACATCGCCTTGCCCGCCTCGCGGCTTGCCATGATGCGCCCGGCGAGGGCTACTTCCTTATAGTTCAGGCGGTTCTTCGTGCCGTCTTCGAGTATTTCTTCTTGATAGTTCGCCAAGATGTCGCTGGCAAAAGCCGTGACCTCAAACATTTCGGCGGGGTAGGGCTCGATGCTGAGTTCGCGGAGTTTTTGCAGTGATTCGCGGCGGAGGAGTTCTTGCTCAGTCATGTTTTGTGTTTATGCGGTGATTCTGTGAATGGGTGATTTGAGAAAACGAGGGGCAAAAATAGGATTTCATGTAAACAAGTATAGACCTTCGGAAGAGGGCAATATTCAATCATCTGTTGACCAACTTGTAATTGAACATGAAAGTTTTAGATACAAAGGCTATTTATCAGGTTTTGTATTTGTAACTCATGTGTTAATTTTGCTCGTTACTATATTCTGCCTTCACTTCAATTTTTACTCAGTTATGAATCGACCTCTGAAAATCTTCATCTCCTATGCCCACGAAGACGCAAACCACTGCCACGAAATTCAGATATATCTTCAGCCTTTGGTCAATCAGGGATTGATAGAAGTTTGGACCGACGAGGTAATTCAACCCGGAAAATTTTGGGACGAAGAAATCCGCGAGGCACTCGAATCCGCCGACCTCATTCTGTTCGTTGTCAGCAAACATCTGCTCAGTTCGGAAAACATTTACAAACTAGAAATGCAATATGCGAGGCAGTGGATTGAATCCGGAGAAGGCTCGGTTATCCCTGTTTTGGCTTCTGATTGCCTGTGGAATAGCACTTTTCTGGGCGATTTGCAGGTGTTGCCCTCCAACGGGCGTCCAATTGAGAATAGTTTTTGGCGTGGACGAAAATCGGAGGCGTACAATAACATCGCGACTGGAATCCTCAATTATTGCAAAAACAGCTTTAAGCTAAACCGCTCACAGTCGCGTGATTTGCGCAGCGGCCTCAACGAGGTGCTGCGTTCGCAGCGAAAAATCAATCTCCGGAATAGCCACCTTATTGCCCCTGAACCAGAGGGGCAAAAATCAAAACAGGATCAAGATTGGAGTCGCTTGCATTCTTACAATCCTAACCTGCGCATGCTGCTGAGGGCCAACTGCTACGACCAGCATGACGACCTTGATGGTCATATGACTGTCCAATTGTTTCGCCGAATGTTGTTTGCGGCCACTGCTGAAATCAACAATATGCGAGAGCAGTTCAAAACCCTTATTGACCATCCTATTCAAAATGAGGCAAAACTGATTTTGATGACGGGATTTCCCGGTAACGGCAAAACAACTTTTATCCGAACCTTTATCGAGGAGACGAGTAATTTGTACGATCATGTTCTCTACGATATGGATGATGTGATGCTTGATCGTGTGACCGACCCAAAGCAAGATCGCCAAAGCATGATTGAGCAGGCTGTTTTGGAGGTTTTGCATCGAAAAATGCAACGCGACCGTTCAGAGATTACGGAAACGTTTCGATTTATCCTCGAAAACCGCGATTTTTTTGAAGATGAAAAAGAATTCACAACGGGCTTTACTAAAAAACTGGCCGCGTGGAAGGATGATGTAGAAACTCTGACTTACCAACAAGTACGCGAGTGGATGAATGAAATGGGCTATAAAGACACTTTCACATGCTTCTTCATCCACCTTTTTTTACTTACGGAGGCTGATACGCGAAAAATTATTTATTTTGACAACCTTGATGCAATCAACATTGAGCATATCGGCAATCGTTTTGTGAAAGCATTCGGCGAGTCATTGTGGAATGCGAACAGCATCGCCCGCAGTGAACTTTTTGCGCATAAAGACTTGGACTTCAAGCAAAAATTCAAATTTGTCTTTTGCCTTCGCGATGCCAATCATGAATATTTGATCCCACATATACAATCACGGCTCGACCTCACCACAAGGGTGTCTTTCCGGTTCTCGATTGAGACTACACACTTTCGCGAAATTGTTGAACGGCGTTTAGAGTTTTTCAAAACCCTACGTATGGAAGAGCCTGACGACAAGGAATTGTTGTCATTTGAGAGACTAAGACAATGGTTCGACGCATTTTTAAATGACGACTATTTTACGAGAGTATTTATCCCGCTTTATAACCATGACTACAGATCCTCCGTCACTACCTTGCTGGAAGTCGCGCTCGATTCTCTTAAAACTCAATCAGCGGATGATCTCCAACACGCATCCAGCCCATTAAGAGGCATTATGTTCTTTCATCTCATTCATCAACTCAAATTACATGACTTTCTCTCTGAATACATTTTGAATGCCAGTATGGATAAAAACGGCCAGATAAAACCCTATTGCTATCTTGAACGCATGGTGCTGACGGTGCTACTGAACTTTAGCCAATTAGACGACAGTAGTGACCTTGAAAGTGCGAAGCCTGTGCGATTGACCCGTGTCTTGTACGAACTTGAAAAGATATACGGTCGTCGTGCAGTACTGGAATGCGTAGCAAAATGTTTCAACTACCATACAAAAGATTGGGTGCAGCCTATTACAATTTTGGAAGATGCCGTTATATCTGAACAACAATTTGTCGACCGGATGCTCGCACTCAGCGAATCTGAGATCAAGAAGGTGAAAATAAGGCTCAACCCCGCCGGTTTTATTTACTTGCGCTACTTGTTGCCACATTTTGAATTTTATTCCAACATGGCAAACAACAGACGTTCGCTTTATCAGCACCAATTTGAGAAGATACTCAATAAAGAGGGCGACAAAGAGATTGTATACGATTTTGAGATGACCATCAATCGCGCTTATTGGGCCGCTCGTGTGCATATAGAAGCGATGGAAAAATTTTTCAAAAAAAATTTTGGGAATATGTCGCCCGAAGAGTATAGAGCATCGCTTTATTCTTTCAAACACTTAGGCTATGGCCACCCGCACCAGCACGGTTATTTTCACAGCACACGCATACTAACTGCGCATATCGGCTATGTGGACAATTTTCGCCATTTTGCGCTTAACAAAAAAGAATTGTCTCCTAAAGTAGATAGAGCAGATATCAATCGAGTACTCGTGAATAAAATAGACCTATATGTAGAATTGCTAAAAAACAGCATTGACGATCGGGCACACCGCAATTTTTTGGAGGGTTTCACAACAAGTATTGCTAAGATTCGGGCGAGCCAATTCAAAGATTTTACTACCCGGATACAAGCCCGTGATTTATAATCTCTCCCTGCTTTCCACAAATGTTTGAAAAGGCAGGGAGAGAATTATGAAATGAGAACTTAAGCTGATTTTCAAAACATCGCCTTGTCAAACCGCATCGCCACCTCCTTCCAATTGATGACATTGAAAAAAGCGGAGATGTAGTCTGGGCGCTTGTTCTGGTACTTCAAATAATAGGCGTGTTCCCACACATCGAGGCCGAGGATGGGGGTGCCGGTTTGTTTTACCGCGCTGAGCATCAGCGGGTTGTCTTGGTTGGGCGTGGTGCTGATGAACAAACCTTTGTCTTTGCCGACACAGAGCCAAGCCCAGCCAGAGCCGAACACACTTTTAGCGGCATTGCTGAATTCGTCTTTAAATTTATCGAAAGAGCCGAAATGGGTATCAATGGCTGTCGCCAACTGGCCGGAGGGTGCGCCGCCTCCGCCGGGGGTCATGATTTGCCAGAAAAAAGTGTGGTTCCAATGGCCGCCCGCGTTGTTGCGGATTTTTTTGTCCTCGTCGCTGGGCGTGACGCGGGCCACGATGTCTTCCAATTCATATTCTGCAAACACAGTGTTTTTCACCAACTCGTTGAGGTTGTTCACATAACCTTGGTGGTGGCGGCCATGGTGGATTTCCATGGTCATTTTGTCAATATGTGGCTCCAGCGCATTGGTGTCGTAGGCCAATTTTGGCAACTCGAATGGGGTGGTGCGGCGCAGTTTGGGCGGCGGAATGACTGGGTAGCCGGTGATGTCGCCCGGGTTTTTGGCCGCACTTTTACAAGCTTCGAGGAAGGATGTAGTGGCAGCGGCTACGCTAAGAAAAAAACCAGTTTTGAGAAAAGTCCTTTTTTCCATAAGTGAATGGTGATTGTGTTAGGAGTACGTTTCGTCGTTTTGAAAATTTTGCTCAAACTTACATGAATAACACTTGTTACAACGAATGGATTGTCAAAAAATGACCTCCATTTGCATCTGCACTCTCGCATGACTTTTTCGAAAAGGCCACGAACCGTGCAGAAAGCCTTACTTTTGCCCCCCAATTTTTCCAAACCAAACACACCGAAATGAACCAGAAACGCCTGATTTCACAAGATATTCCGCAGGCCAACCTGCCTGTGCCTCCTCCGCCCGACCATCTGGCTCAGGGCGAAGGCGACGACGTTCCGACTGCCGATGAGTTGTACGAACACCACGAAATAGTGGCCGACCCGAAGCAGGGGCAAATCCGGCTCGACAAATTTCTCATTGACCGGCTGGCCAACCGCTCGCGCAATAAAGTGCAAAATGCCATCCGCGCCGGCTCGGTGAAAGTGGATGCCCGCGAGGTGAAACCCAACTACAAAGTGAAGCCCGGCAATGTCATCACCATCGTATTGCCCAAATCGCTCGAGGAGGTATATAATATCACCGCTCAAAACATACCGCTCGACATCGTGTATGAAGATGAAGATGTGTTGGTGATAAACAAACCTTTCGGGCTTGCTGTCCACCCTGGAGTGGGCATACCAAATGGCACGCTCGTGAATGCCGTCGCTTGGCACTTGCAAGAGCAAATGCAGGCGCTGCCGGTGAAGGAGGGCAACGAACCCAACCGGGCGGGCATCGTCCACCGGATTGACAAAGACACAACCGGCCTGATGGTCATTGCCAAAAACGACTATGCCATGACGTTTTTGGCAAAACAGTTTTACGACCACACCATTGAGCGGCGCTATTGGGCGATTGTGTGGGGCGACATGGAGGACGATAGTGGCACGGTCAGGGGCAGCATCGGGCGGAATCCCAACGACCGGCGTTTGTTCATGGTGTTCCCCGACGAGGAAGACGGGAAATGGGCGGTGACGCACTGGCGTGTGCTGGAGCGGTTTTATTATTGTACACTCATTGAGTGCCAATTGGAAACCGGGCGCACACACCAGATACGTGTCCACATGAAATCCATCGGCCACACCCTTTTTGGCGACCCGCGCTATGGCGGCAACCAAATTTTGAAAGGAACGCTGTATTCAAAGTACAAACAATTCGTCGAAAACTGCCTTTCTCTCTTGCCTCGGCAGGCACTGCACGCCAAAGTCTTAGGGTTTGTGCACCCGACCACCAAAGAGCATATCCGCTTCGAGTCTGAATTGCCCGACGATATGCAGCAGGTGATAGAGCGCTGGAGAACGTATGTGAATGCCCGCAAAGAATCGCTTTGAAGAAGGTATTTTTTACAAGAAACATGGAAGAATCACACCCGTATATTAAAAGCCCGTTGCTGGCTGAATTGCTCCCTGCCAAGCGCATCGTGTTCATTGTCAACCCTAAAGCGGGCACAAATTTGCAAAAACACATCCGGGAGAGTGTGGACAAACGCCTCAACCACCGCCGTTTCACCTACGGAATATGGCACACAGAATATCCAGGCCACGCTGCCGAACTGGCGAAAAAAGCCATCGCTGAAGAATACGATATAGTGGTCGCGGTCGGTGGCGACGGCTCCATCAATGAGGTAGCCTCGGCACTGCTGGACACGGATGTGGTGATGGGCATCGTGCCAGCTGGGTCGGGCAACGGCCTCGCGACGCACCTCGGTTATGGCCGCGACGTGGACGAGGCCGTCGGAAAAATCAACACCGCTGAAGAACATTTGATAGATGTAGGGCTGATGAACGGCCAACCATTCATCAATATCGCGGGCATCGGCTTCGACGGGTTGGTGAGCAACCTGATGAAAGGCAGCAATTGGCGCGGCTTCATTCCTTATTTTTTGAAATCGGTGAAGGCCGGTCTTCAATACACCCCGCGCGAATGTCGCATCGAGTTTGACGACCGGGTGCTGACCGAAAAGTGCTTTATCATCTCCATCGCCAACGGGCCGATGTGGGGTTACAATTTCCAAATAGCCCCCGATGCGTTGCTCGACGACGGTTTTTTTGAAGTCGTCATTATGAAAGACGCGCCGAAATGGCAGTATTTTGCAGTGGTGCCTTCCACCTTGAATGGCAAAATTTACGAGGCCGAATTTGTCGAACATTTTCGGACGCGTCGTGTGAAAATCATTGCCGAAGGCAAAAATTACGTCCATCTCGATGGCGAGGGTTTGATGTATGAAGGCGTGATGGAATTTGAAATAAAACCCAAGGCGCTGAAAATTTTGGTGCCGAAACAAAAGGTTGAACAATGAGCAAAAACAAATCCTTCAACTCGCTCAATTCCCTCGGTGGCCTCGTCTTTTCCACTGACCCGAACTTCAAGCCCGAGCCGGACGACGAGCCGGATACAACCTTGACCCCCGACAAGCAGGTGCTGCGCATCTGGCTCGAACGCGGCAAAGGCGGCAAAGAAGCCACCGTCGTCAAAGGTTTTGTCGGGCCTATGGCGAAATTAGAAGAACTGGCTAAGTTGCTGAAAAACAAATGCGCCGCCGGTGGCAATGCCAAAGATGGTGTCATTATTATTCAAGGCGACCACCGAGAAAAGGTGCTGAAATTGTTGGGGGAATTGGGGTTCAAAAATGTTAAAAAGGCAGGAGGGTAAGCCAAATGTGATGCAATGATTAAACGCTAAAGCCGTTAAAAATCCGAATCTACACTTCTGACTTTGAACAACTTATCAAAGAAATACAGCGTGGCTAAATCATTTTTTCGCTTGCCTGCCATCATCCTGATCATGTCAGGCTTCATGTTTCCGTTGGCTTGTTCCCCGAAGACATCGCCATACGTTCGGCCCAACCAAAGACCCAAGCCACCCGCCCAACGGCCCAATCAGAATGTGCCGATGGACACCATCCGCTGGACGACCCCGACCAACCCCATACCGCCCATTGGTCCGGCCACAGAGCAGCCTACTCGCCCCGGCGGCTTGAGCGACACTTATCATCTCGGCCTGCTGCTGCCTTTCCTGACCAACCAAACTGCTGGCGGCACCGTGCCAGACAAAAGCACCCCAGCACTGCAATTTTACGGGGGCGCAAAAATCGCGTTGGAAGAATTGTCCCAAACCGAAAATGTCAACCTCGTGATGGACGTGTACGACACCCAAGTGAACGATGCCGACTTTTTGCAATTGCTGTCCAACCCCCGCCTCCCCAAAGCCGACGTGTTCATCGGCCCTGTGCGCAGCAGCCACGTGGAAGCTTTTGCCAACTGGACAAAACAAAACCGCAAAATCCTCGTCTCGCCCGAAACGCCGGTTTCCGAACTGACAACGAAAAACCCCGATTTTATTCAGACAAATCCCTCATTGCGTGCGCATTGCGAAGCCATCACCTATCATATTCGCAAGACCCACCGCGCCGATGCCGTCACGCTCGTTTGTAAAGAAAAAGAGGCCGACCGGCTGCCATATTTTCAAAATGCCAATGCTTCCATACCTGGAAGTTTACCGTTCGCCGAACTCAAAGTGCCGGACGCGACGGCGAACTTTGACAAAGTTGATTTGAGAAGATATTTAAAACCAGGCCGCACCGCTGTGTTCATTCTGCCCACTTGGGCCAGTCAGGATTTCGTGATGGCGTTTCTGCGGAAATTGAGAGAGATAAAAGGCTCCGCGAAAGTTGAAGTTTATGGAATGCCGCAATGGAAAAACTACGAAAGTATTGAGCCAGAGTATCTTACGGCGCTGAATGTCCATATCAGTTCGGCGTCGCACATTGATTACTCGGCGCAGCAAGTCAAAGATTTTCAGCAGAAATTCTACGACACCACGGGTACCTTGCCCAACGACGACGCTTTCAATGGCTACGACGTGACGCTTTTTACGGGCAAAATGCTCCGCCGATATGGGCTTTCATTTCCCGAAAACCTCACGCGTGAGGCTTTTCAAGGGCTGCACGGCGATTTTCGTTTTTCCCGAATATTCACTGGCGGAGCAATAGACGACGGCTACAACCAGCCGGATTATTTGGAAAACATTTTTGTCCACATTTTGAAGTTTGACAAGTACGGGTTTGTGCCTGTAGATTAACAAACACAGAGGCAGAGGCTCGGAGACACAGAGACAATCGAACGCTGCGTCTCCGTGCCTCTGTGCTTCAACAATATGAACCCTTCCCGCGAACAAAAACTCCGCTCCGTCATCCGCCAGTCGCAACCCGACCTGACGGTGGTGCTGGAGAATATTTTTGACCCGCTGAACATCTCGGCGGCGTTGCGTTCCTGCGATGCGGTGGGCGTGCGGGAGGTGTTTGTCGTTTACACAAAAAACTACCTCGACAAGCGCGGCCTCGTGTTGGGCAAACGCACGTCGGGTGGCACGTTCAAGTGGATAGACGTGTATTTCTTCGAAGAATTGGAAGAGTGTTTTTGCCGGGTGAAGGAGCGTTATGGGCGAATTTTGGCAACTTTGCCGCCGGGAGAGAGCGTGCCGTCGCTCTATTCGCACGACCTTTCGCAGCCGACGGCGTTGCTCTTTGGCAATGAGGATGAAGGAGTTAGCGCCGAAGCGCTCGCGTTGGCGGATGGCAGGTTCACGATTCCGCAATCGGGATTTGCCGAAAGCCTAAACATCTCGGTCGCCTGCGCGGTCACGTTGTTTGAGGCGAAGCGGCAGCGCACCGAAAAGGGGTTTTATGATGAAAACCCGCAACTCACACCGGAACAGCAGGAGCAACTTTTCGAGCGCTGGACTTCGATGTTGAAAAGCGACAAAAACCACCAAAAGCCAATTGTAATCAGCAAAGACAGCGAGCCGCTTTTGCCTGTTTACGTTCGGCGGAAAGACGAAGTGCCGAGGTCAAAGATTCAGGTGCTGCCGCTGACGAAATTTGAACTTTAAATTTTATGGAAACCATCTGCCGAGTTTGTGGAATGGAATATGGCACGCCAACGTGGAACAGCGAAAACGATGCCTCGTTCGACATTTGCAACTGCTGCGGTGTGGAGTTTGGTGTTCAAGATTGGACATTGGAGGGCGTGAAAGAATATCGAGGAGACTGGATTAGCAATGGCGCTCAATGGTTTTCCCCAAAACTCAAACCTGAAACCTGGAACCTTGAAGAACAACTCAAACACATACCTTCCCGCTGGCTTTAGCATGAACATTTCCATCGTCATCCCGCTCAAAAACGAAGTCGAGAGCCTGCCCGAACTCGAAGCATGGATTCGCCGCGTGTGCGAACAGCATCACCTTTCCTATGAAATCATCATGGTGGACGACGGCAGCACCGACGGATCTTGGAAGGTCATCGAAAACCTGAAAGCCGCCAATCCCGCCGTGCGCGGCATCAAATTCCGCCGCAACTACGGCAAGTCTGCCGCGTTGCACACCGGCTTTCAATCCACTGAGGGAGAGGTCGTTATCACGATGGATGCCGACTTGCAGGACAGCCCCGACGAGATTCCCGAACTGTTCAGAATGATAAAAGAAGACGGCTACGACCTCGTGTCGGGCTGGAAAAAAAAGCGCCACGACCCGCTCAGCAAAACCATTCCGACCAAACTTTTCAACGCCGTGACCCGCTGGATGAGCGGGATTTATCTGCACGATTTCAACTGCGGCCTCAAGGCCTATCGCGGCGACGTGGTGAAAGCCATTGAGGTTTATGGCGAAATGCACCGCTATATTCCCGTGCTCGCCAAATGGGCGGGCTTCACAAAAATCGGCGAGAAAGTGGTGGAGCACCGCGCTCGGAAGTTTGGCTACACCAAATTCGGCGGTTTTGAGCGATTCATCAACGGCCCGCTCGATTTGATGAGCATTTCGTTTGTGGGCAAATTCGGCAAGCGCCCGATGCACTTTTTCGGCACATTGGGCATTTTGTCGTTCCTCATCGGCTTCGCTATTTTGGTTTATTTGAGCATCGCCAAAACGATTTTCAAAGAATACGGCATCGCCGACCGGCCGCTTTTTTACTTCGGCATTTTGGCCTTAATCATTGGCACACAATTGTTTCTCACGGGTTTTGTCGGCGAAATGATCAACCGGAACTCGGCGACGCGGAATCAATATTTGATCGAAAAGGAAATTTGAAACGGTCATGAGTGGCAAAAGAATAGCAATCACCTTTTTCACCATGTTCGGTATTGGCGCGCTGCTATTAGCCTCCGTCTGGCGCGTACAAGGTACTTTCGGTTTTTGGGCAGGTCTTTTGGGGATGGTACTGATGGTTGTGGCGTTGAAATGGGCGGGAAATGCCGTCGAAGAATGGGAAAAGGAGAAACGACAAACCAAAAAACAGGAAGAAGAACTTTACAAAACACCCGGCGTCAGCCAACGCTGGGATTCTTCCGGGCAGTCGTGGCAAATCGAGGGAGCGCCGGAAACACAGCCAGTTTTTATCCCTCAGACCAACCCGGCGCTTCGCCTTAAATTGTCGTGGCTGTTCGGCGTTCTTTCCGCAACTGGTTTTTCCCTTGTTTTTGCAAAAAATTTACTGCCGGCATTTTTTGGCGATAACACGCCAAGAATGGCTGCGGGCCTCGTACTTGGTGTGTGGAGTGCATTCATATTTACGGCTGTAAGGGAAGAAAATGATAGCGAACAACCAACGCATGATTTCACTTACATGTGGGGTTCTAGTCGGGTTTTTCGGAGAAACAATATACTTTTTGGCATTTTGATGTTGGCGGTAGTTCTCCTCGGGATGATGCTCACGCCGCCACCGCCCAATGCCGCGCCGTTCATTATCGGCACTTTCGTGGCACTGACGGTAGTGCTGGTTTTCAATATAATTTATGTCAATTTTGCTTTAAAAAAAGGCGTTCCTGACACTTGGACAGGGGGTGAAAAGCGCCTAGAGAGGATAACAAATGTTGGGATTATTTTACTCATGGTGGCAGGTTATCCCATTCTCAGCATCCTGCTGCCCGGTTTTATCGAGGAGCTTTACTTCGCGCTCACTTTTGCCGGAGCGGGGTTGCTCGTTGGTTACTTTTTACATGATTTCATAAAAACCCGTATTCCCGATTTCGTTGCAGACGACGAGCGCAAATCGGCAGTTGTGGTAAAAATCTATGTCGGCTGTCTGGTGCTGACGCTCTGCACGGCAGCCTTTATCAATCGCAAAACAGCGGACTACGCCACCGAAACGAGAAAATACCGCGTCACCGACAAATCGAAAACCTACAAGGGCAAACACTATCTCTGGCTCGAAATTGACGGGAAAAACAAAAGATTCGAGCCAAAATTACTAGAATGGGAGCAGGCTCAGGTCGGTGATTCGCTGCCAGTTTTGGTCGGCAAAGGCCGTTTAGGTTTTGATGTGATACTTCAATTTGGCATTTCACCCGCCGACTCTTCACTCCACAAATAGCATGGCCACGCGGAACCATTATTTGATTGAAAAGGAAATTTGAAACAGCCATGAACGGCAAAAGGATAGCAATCACCTTTTTCATTTTCTTTGGCATCGGCGTTGCGCTGTTCGCGCTGGTGTGGCGAATGAAAGGTACGCTTTCAGCAGTAGTAGGCATCCTTGCTGCCCTGATTGTCATCGGATCTTTGAAATGGCTGGAAAAGGCGATTGATGGATGGTACAAACAAAAACGCGCCACGAAAAAACTGGAAGATGAGGTATGCACCAAACCCGGTTTAATACAACAATGGAACAGCGCGAATCAACCTTGGAAAGTTACGGGCGCGCTGCCGGCATCTCCGTTCACACCTCAAATCAATCTTCGGGTAAAACAGAAATTATCTTGGATTTTTGGCATTCTCACACTTTTGGGGGCCGTATTGGGTTTGTGGGGCGATAAATTGCCCGAGCCTTTTAAATCCATTGCTATGGGCTTGGGTATTCCGATGACTTTCTGGGGGATTTTCATGTTTGCTGCTGTGCGAGAGAAACCCAAGCATGAAAAACCGACACAAGATTTTTCCTACCTATGGAGCAGCCGTCCAGTTTTTCGCAGGAATATTTTGCTGATAGGGCTTCTGTCATTCGTCGTCGGATTTACAGGGATTGTGCTCACGCCCCCGCCGCCCGATGCCGCGCCGATGTTAATCGCTACGCTGATTGGGCTGTTTATTATCCATCTTTTCAACCTGTTTTATATCCAGTTTTCACAGCAAAATGCCGTGCCGGGATTTTGGGCAGGCTGGAGTACGGGTGAAAAGCGACTGAAAAAGTTTGTTGACGTCGCCATTATTGTGCTGCTGATAGTGGGCTTTCCCATTTTGAGCATTCTGATGTCCGATTTTATTCACGAACTTTATTTCTCCCTCGTGTTCGCCGGGGTGGGGTTGCTGGTCGGCTATTTCGTCCATGATTTTTTGAAAAATCGTTTTGAAGGTATGAATGATGCCGACGAACGAAAATGGGGAATTCTGCTGAAAGTCTATATCTGCTGTCTGATTCTGACACTTTGCACGGCGGCGTTTTTCAATAAACAAACAGCAGTTTATGCCACAGAAACACGAAAACATCTTGTAACCGACAAGTCGAAAACCCGCAAAGGAAAAAACTATCTCTGGCTGGAAATTGACGGGGAAAACAAACGATTCGAGCCGAATTCGCAAGAATGGGAGCAGGCTCAAGTCGGCGATTCGCTGGCCGTTTTAGTTGGCAAAGGCAGTTTAGGTTTTGATGTGATACTTCAATTTGGCATTTCGCCCGCCGATTCTTCACTCCACAAATAGCACCAACCCTTTCAAATACGACCCCTCCGGGTGAAACAAACTTACCGGATGGTCGGCCCCCTGTGTCAGGTGATGGAGTGCCCGAACGGGTCGGCCCACTTCCATTGCCGCCGCCGCTATGGTGTGGTAAAACAACTCTCTGTCAACGACTTGAGAGCAAGAGAAAGTGAACAAAATGCCGCCCGGCGCCACTTTCTTGATAGCTTCCACATTCAGGCGTTTGTAGCCTTGCACGGCGTTGTGGCGTTTTTCGAGACTTTTAGCGTAAGCAGGAGGGTCAACGACCATGACCTCATACTGCATTTCCGAATTTTTCAAAAAACGTAAAACGTCGTCGGTGAAGCCCTCGTGCTGACCGGGAAAAGGTGCGTTTAATTCGACGTTTTCCGCTACCAATTCCATCGCTTTGGCCGAGACATCCACCGAATGAACGAGCGTCGCGCCCGCTTTCAAAGCATAGCAGGAAAAGCCGCCGGTGTAGCAAAAGGCATTTAAGACCGTTTTTCCTGCCGCGAATTTTGCGAGCAACTGGCGGTTGTCGCGCTGGTCGAGAAAGAAACCTGTCTTTTGTCCCGTCACCCAATCTACTTTGAATTTGACACCGTTTTCTTCCACGACCACCGTTCCCGGCGAAGTGCCAAACAGGTAGCCATTCGTTTGATTTTCAGTATATTTTGGCGGCAGCGCATCGGCACTTTTATCGTACACGGCCTCCAGTTTTTTCCCAAAAACCTTTTTCAATGCCGAGGCAATCAAGTCGCGTTGGCGGTGCATCCCGATGCTGTGGCACTGGACGACGGCGGTTTTTCCATAAATATCAATGACGAGGCCGGAAAGGCCGTCGCCTTCGCCGTGGACGAGCCGGTGACAGTCGGTTTCTGTGTTCCCGACCAGCCCAGCTGTTGTTCTGACGGCGAGCGCGTCTTGAAATTTATTTATCCAAAAAACCTCGCCCTCCAAATCGGCGGTCTCAAAGCTCAGCAACCGCACAGCGATGCTCCCGTGATGAAAATGCCCCACACCGAGCAATTCGCCGCGCCTGCTGTACACTTCGGCCACATCTCCGTCGGCAGGGTTGCCTTCTGTGCGGGCAATCGCGCCGGAAAACACCCAAGGGTGAAAGCGGAGGATGGGCATTTCTTTGCCGGGTTTGAGGAAAACTTTTGTCATAAAATTTGCTGCAAAAAAGATTGTCTTTCAGAGTGTTGTTATACTTTTCCCCTGAAATGGGGCACAAAGCACGGGCTTTTGCCGTACACTTGAAAATGAAAGCAAAAAACTGTTTGTTTACATTTGACTTTTAAATCCAAAACGATATGCCGGAAGAGAAACAGCAACCCGCCAACACAACCGGAACTCCGCCCGAGACCCGGATAGACAAAATGCTCAGTCTTGACCAAGCGTTTGAGCGCTTTGCGCTGTTGTCGAGCCTTTTCAACGATTTGGAACGGACTGTTATCGCCAAACAAAGCGAATACTATGGCCTAAAACGAGACAAAGGTTTGATTGCCAATGACGAAGCCCGGCTTCGGGAGAACAATATCCGGCATGGGTTTCTTGGCGAAATCGAAAGGTTCAAAAAGCACCTTCCCGAATACCTGGATATGACACAACCGATGTCGTTGTTGCGCGGGGCCAACAGCCGCAGCGAGATACTGCAAGATATTTTGGCGCAACGGCTGCGCGGGCATTTTGACATAAAAGGGCAAATAAAAGAAGGCAATTCGGCCATCCTTTTTTTGTTGGAAGACACGTTTTCGGGTCGGAAAGTGATGGCTAACGTGTTGAAAATGTCCGAGTTGACAAAAGATGTGACCGCAGAAGTCAAAAAGGCATCGGGACTGAAACACCGCAACGTCATCAAGTTGATTGACCAATCGTTGGAGTCGTATCCGTTCTTTGTTTTGTGCGAATACGTCAATGGGGTCACGCTTGCTCGCGCCATCGAAAAAACGGGTGCCCGCCCCGTTCGCCAAGCGGTGGGGTGGCTCTACGAGCTGACCGGCGCGCTGGAATATTTGCGCCGCAAAGACATCCGGCATCTCAATGTGCGCCCTTCCAAAATTTACATTGACGAAGAATGGCACATCATGATTACGCCATTCGACCTTATCAAATCCGGGAAAGACGACCGCACCCTCTCGCGATTTATGAGCGATTGCCTGTATTTGGCGCCCGAACTGCTCGGCGGCAATGTCAACCCTTATGAACTTCCAGCCCCGCAACTTTGCGCTGCCGACCAATTTTCGCTTGGGCTGATTGCCTACAAGATACTGACAGGCAAAGACTTGTTCAAGAGCAGCTCGACGGAAGAAGATGATTTTAAAGGCACCGATTCTATCCAAGATATTATTGACAATCGAAAGCGGTTTTTTGAAAGCAAAACTTTTCGGAAGCAACAATTGGCAGCGATACCCTCGGAAAAACTTGTGGACATACTTGAGCGAACACTCAGCAAAAATCCCGAAGACCGCTACGAAAACTTGCACGAACTGTCCGACGAATTTTACTACCTCCGTCGAGACAAACGTACGCCGGTCAACTTAGTGCGCAATTGCTATCGAGACTGCTTGGCGGCCAACCGCGATTTTGTGCGCGATTTTTATGATGCTTTTTTGGAAAAAGAACCAAGCATGGCAGTGCATTTCACAAGTGGGGCGCAACAGCACACGATGTTGCAAATGGCTGTGGACGTGCTCATTGACATAGACTCTAAGGCAGATTATTTGGAAAAAATCGTCGGCGACGAGCGGCACCGGCAGTATCCCCCCGCATTGTTCGGCACTTTTTTGGAAACGCTCATCGAGACCTTGAAAAAAAATGCCCCGACTCCATGGAATGACGAAACAGCAGATGCCTGGGAACAGCTGCGCCAAAAATCGCTGGCAACCATTGAGCAGGTGCTGGCGAAGACAAACACCATCTGATTTTTAAAATACAAAAATGTGTATGAGAAAACTTTCTACCCACCTGAGCAGATATCTGTTGGCGATTCCGCTCTCGCTCACCTTCGTCAATTGCTCTATTTTTAAAAAACAAACTCCAACACCGGACTATTTCCCAAAAACTTTCGACAATATCCTCATCGCCGAAGCTTCCAAAGATGACCCATTTGGGCCTTGCGAACCGACAATTGCCGTCAATCCAAAAAACACACAAAACGTGGCGGCGGGCGCCATCCTCGACCGCTACTACTGGAGCAACGACGGCGGGCGCACTTGGCAAAATGAAAAGTTGAAATCCACCTCCGGTGTGTTTGGCGACCCAGTCATCATTGCCGACTGGTCGGGCAATTTTTATTACGCCCACCTCAGCGACCCGGACGGCAAAGGTTGGAGCAGCCCAAAACTGCTCGACCGCATCGTGATTCAAAAAAGCACGGACGGCGGCAAAACCTACGACGACGGCTCTTGGTGCGGCCTCCGTCACCCGAAAGACCAAGACAAACAATGGCTCGTGGCTGACCCCAAAACCGGCCATTTGCTCTGTGCTTGGACGGAATTCGACAAATACGACTCGCCCGATACAGACAACGACCGGAGCCGTATCCTTTTTTCAAAAAGCACCGACAGCGGCAAATCCTGGTCGGAAGCATTGGCAATCAATCAGTTCGACGGCGACTGCCTTGACGACGATAACACGACGGAGGGCGCAGTGCCGGCTTTCGGCCCCAACGGAGAAATCTATGTTGCATGGGCTTGGAACAACAAAATATGGTTTGACCGCTCCGACGACGGCGGCAAAACTTGGCTCGAACAAGATATTCAAATAACCGACCAGCCCGGCGGCTGGACGTTCGACATACCCGGCATCACGCGTTGCAACGGGATGCCGGTGCTGGTGTGCGACCTCTCCGACGGCCCGAATCGCGGCACGCTTTATGTCAACTGGGCAGACCAGCGCAAGGGCGAAAATGATACAGATATTTGGCTCTCAAAAAGCACCGACGGCGGCAAAACTTGGAGCAAACCGCTTCGGGTAAACGACGACAGGAAAGGCAAGCACCAGTTTTTCTCTTGGCTGGCGGTAGACCAGATGACGGGCTGGCTTCACATCGTCTATTATGACCGCCGCGCCTACAACGACCAGCGCACGGACGTCTATGTAGCCGTCAGCCGCGACGGAGGCAATACGTTCAGCAACCTGAAAATCAGCAAGACGCCGTTCGACCCCATCAGTTTTGTGTTTTTTGGTGACTACAACCACATTTCGGCGCACGGCGGCGTGGTCAGGCCAATTTGGACACGAATGGACAACGGCGTGCTGTCAGTTTGGACGGCGCTGATGGATTTTAAATGATTCAAAAATGACCGCCTATTTTTGCCCCATGAAAAATGCTCTCTTTCTTATCGTTTTTATGGCCTTGTTTGCTGGAAAACTTGTCGGGCAAATGCCTACGCCCAGCAACTACAACAATTGGATTACCTATTTTGCACAATACAAATTCAGCCCACGCTGGGGGATGCACTTGGACGCGCAGTTTCGCGCCGACAACAATGTGGAGCGTATCAACCAGTCGTTGTTGCGAACGGGGGCGCAGTATTTTTTTCAGCCAAATTTGAACCTCACGCTTGGCTACGCGTACATCACGACTTATAGCCCGGGTGCTTTTGATTATTTTAAAGAACACCGGATTTGGCAACAACTGCTTTACAACCAAACATTTGGGAAGACGAATATGACCCACCGGCTCCGCCTCGAACAGCGTTTTGTGGAAGATTTGGCTTCTGAATCGGGCGACTATTTCAGCGGACACCGGCTGCGTTATTTCAATCGGACAATTGTTCCTTTGGGCAAAAAGCAGCCTGCCAAAGCAGCTCCATATTTGGCATTGCAAGAGGAAGTGTTCCTGAATTTTGCCGCTTCCGATATCAACAAAAATGTTTTTGACCAAAACCGGCTGCTCATCGCGCTCGGCATTTTGCACCAAAAACACACACGCCTCGAATTCGGCTATATGTACCAGTTCATCAATCCTGCATCGGGCGAAAATGTCAACCGGCACATTTTGCAATTGTCAGTACTGCAAGTGCTGGATTTTGGCGAATGAAGGTCGTGACGACTAAAAAATCTACATTTGCGTTTGCAAGTCATTCATGTTCACCGACAGTTTTCCATTCTACAAACAACTTGATGCCTCCGATTGCGGGGTGGCTTGTCTGCGCATGATTGCCCGGCACTACGGGCGGCATTACTCCCTCGAATACCTGCGCGACCTGTCGTACCTCGACCGCGAGGGGGTGTCGCTCATGGGCATTTCGGATGCAGCGGAAAAAATCGGGTTGCGCACATTGGGCGCAAAAGCTGGTTTTGGTCGTTTGCAGGAGAATATTCCGTTGCCATGTATCGCGCATTGGAAGCAGAACCACTTCGTCGTGGTCTATCGCATTTCCAACGGGACAGTTTATGTGGCCGACCCTGCGGCGGGTAAAATCGAATTGACGGAGCAGGAATTTCTCGACGGCTGGATTAGCGACGTGGTGAACACGGAGCCGCAGGGCATTTTGCTTTTGCTCGAAACCACGCCGGAGTTTTTCAACCTTGAAGGCGAAAAAACCAATCGTTCCAGCCTTACCTTTCTGTGGAGTTATCTTTCGCAGCACCAGAGGTTGATTCGCCAGCTCTTTTTTGGCTTGTTGCTCGGCAGCCTCATCCAGTTGGTGTTTCCATTCTTGATGCAGGCGTTGGTGGACAAGGGTGTTCAACTCAACGACCTCAATTTTGTCTATCTCATTCTTGCTGCGCAGGGGATGTTGTTCGTGAGCCAAGTCGCCGTTGAGTTCATACGCGGCTGGATTTTGCTCCACATCGGCACGAGGGTCAACATCAATTTGGTGTCTGATTTTCTTATCAAACTCATGCGGCTGCCCATGTCGTTTTTTGATTCCAAAATGACGGGCGACCTTTTGCAGCGCATCTACGACAATGAGCGCATAGAGCGTTTTCTCACCTCGTCGTCGTTGGTCACGCTGTTTTCGGTGGTGAGTTTGGTGGTGTTCAGTATTGTACTGTTGTTCTACAATCCCTTGATTTTCTTTATTTTCGTCATTGCGGCACTTCTCTATTTTGGCTGGATAGCTATTTTCTTGCGCCGCCGCCGCGCGCTCGATTATCGCCGTTTTGAGCAAATGGCGGAGAACCAAAATACGCTCATCCAGATGGTGAACGGGATGCAGGAAATCAAGCTGCACAATGCCGAGCGCCAAAAACGCTGGGCTTGGGAGCGCATTCAGGCGCGACTTTTCCGTGTCAATGTGCAGTATCTCGCCACCGACCAATTCCAACGCGCGGGCGCGGCTTTCATCAACGAAGGGAAAAATATTCTCATTTCCGTAATGGCTGCACGGGCGGTGATAGATGGGGACATGACGCTCGGCATGATGCTCGCCGTGCAATATATCATCGGCCACATGAACGCGCCGTTGGAGTCGCTCGTGCAGTTTATCCTTGCCGCGCAGGAGGCCAAAATCAGTCTGGAGCGGATGAACGAAATCCATCAGCGCCCCGACGAAGAACCCGCCGACAACCCCAAAGTGACAGTGTTGCCCGCCAATGGCGACTTGGCGCTTTTTAACGTTTCTTTCCGATATGGCGGCCCGCACGACCCGTGGGTGCTGCAAAATGTGAACCTCAACATCCGCGAAGGAAAAACAACGGCTGTGGTGGGCACCAGCGGCAGTGGTAAGACCACGCTGATGAAACTTTTGCTCAATTTCTACCCCCCCAATGAGGGCAGCGTTCGGCTTGGCGACCTCAACCTTTCTAATGTGAACCACCAACTCTGGCGCGACCGCTGCGGTGTGGTGATGCAGGACGGCTTTATTTTTTCAGATACGATTGCCAAAAACATTGCCCTCGGCGTGGAGCATATAGACCGCCGGAAGTTGCTGTACGCTGCTAAAGTTGCTAATATCCAGACGTTTATAGAATCCTTGCCGCTGGGCTACAACACCAAAGTCGGGCAGGATGGGGCAGGACTCAGTCAGGGGCAGAAGCAGCGTTTGCTCATTGCCCGGGCGGTCTATAAAGACCCGCAGTACATTTTCTTCGATGAAGCTACCAATGCCCTCGATGCCTACAACGAGCGGGTCATCATGCACAATCTAGAACACGTTTTCAGAAACAAAACGGTGTTCATCGTTGCGCACCGCCTCAGCACGGTGCGCAACGCCGACAATATTATCGTCCTCGAAAAAGGAGAAGTGGTAGAGCAAGGCACACACTTGGATTTGACCGAGCGGCGCGGTGCCTACTACCATTTGGTGAAAGAGCAGTTGGAGTTGGGGAGCTAATTTCAAATTCTTTGAACTCCACCTTTCATTCGCGCCACCTCGTTTTTCACATAGTCTGCTTCTTTGTTTGACAGGGAAAGTGTTTTTTCTCTGCCGAGTGTATAGGCGATGGTTCGCACACCCAATGGGGCGTAAGAGAGTACCAAGTCGGTAAAAACGTTGTATGCGCCCCGCGTCATTTTGGTACCTAAAAATTTATATGTCGAAGCGGCGAATTTAGAACAGTCCACCAAGTTGCCCCGGTTATTGATATAACTCCGCCCTGCCATCACTTGGCAGCCCGCCGACCAAGAACCGTCAGTCCCCATGCCCGACCAGTGGATGTTGATTGTGCCATTTGGTTTTTTGTCCAAACCCCTCAATAATACATCTTCGTCCCTCATGACCCGAACACCAGCGGGTGCGCGGTACACCAATACGCCATCAGTGGCGGGCCGCAGTGCTCGATAGATTGTTGCGGCATCGCTCATTTTGTGCCAGCCGAATTGATAACTATGCTGCCCTTCGATCAAAAAAGGAACAGGTGTGGGATTCCCGGCCTTATCCTTAGCCATTTTTTGATTGGGGTCGGTGGAGCCCCAGAATTTGAACACCATACCTTTTATGAGCAATATAAAAAGGTCGTCGTTTTCACGGTTTAGGCTGTCAATTTCCTGATTGCGACGGATACCAATGAGGTGAACCGTCTCCGGGCTGATGTCCCAATCTTTTACTTTTTTGGTGTCGGAAGGTTTCGGGAAATTGTCAATCAATTGGAGCAGCGGGCTAGGGCTTTCGGTGAACTGTGATTTGGCCTTTCCCAAAAGCATGAGCCACTGAAGGTATTCTGCCGATGGATTTTGGTTGCTCGCGCGACCCCATTCGCACACAAATTCAGGGGTGCCGGTTTTTTTATCCTTCCATGCCTTCATATACCCCAAAGTGCCTTTCCCCGCGACGCCGTCAGGTACCCCAATGCCTTCATCGCCTTCGATGGTTCGAACGTATTCTTGGAAAAGTCGCACTGCGGCCTGCGTAGCGTATCCGTAGATACCGTCCACGTTCGATTTGGGCATAAATCCGGCGTCTTTCAGGAACTGTTGCAACTGGCGGATAGAGATTCCTTCAATATTGCCAACTTCCTCGAAGCTGCGCCAAACGCTGTCGACCTCGTCGCGGAATTGCAACTTTTTTTGCAGGTCGCTGTGCATCGTGATGTGATAAGGGGCGAGAAATGCGGCTTTGTCTGCGGGAGTTGCTCCCGCATCAGTATTTCCAAGATTGAATGACATGGTTATGATTGTTTTTCTGATTAGACGATGTGTCGGCAAAAATATCAATACGCTTGAAAAGCAAATCCTTTGTTTCTCCAAGTTTATCTTTGCATTGTAAAAATTGTCGCTGCTATGCCAGAAAAGAATTATGTCGAACTTCGCTCCGAGGATGTCCAAGAAATACTCGGCACGCCGCCGCACTGGTTGGTGCGTTGGGGCACCACTGTTGTACTGGCGGGTTTTGTGATGATATTGTGCGCTGCATGGTTCATTCGCTACCCTGATGTGGTGGAAGCGAAAGTGGTCATCACCACCAATACGCCCCCGGTGGACGTAGTGGCCCGCACGAGCGGGCGCATTTACAAACTGTTGGTGAGCGACAAAATGGCTGTGAAAGAAAGTGACTTGCTCGCCGTGATGCAAAGCACCGCCAACTATCAGCATATTATCGAACTGGATATGACCGTGAGCGCATGGCAGCGTTCAAGCCTCGATTCGTTGAGGCAGGTGACACCTCAGCGCAATCTTTCACTCGGCGAGCTCCAGGCTGACTACGCGGATTTCGTGCAACAACTGGAGAGTTTTCAATTTGGCAAAGAAAACAAAAGCGCCGCCGCGCGCTCCAATATCGGTTCTATCAACCAGCAAATCAGGCAATTAGAGCAAAGCATCGTTTTTGAGGAAAAAGCATTCAAACGGATCAACGACCAATTGAAAACGGCAGAAGAGATGTATGAGCAGCAAAAAAAACTTTATGAGGAAGGCATTACTTCGCGGGTAGATTTTGAAAAAGAGCGCACCAAACTCGCCGACCTCGAACGTCAGCGCGATTTGTATGAGGACAATATGCTGCGCAAACGAAACGAAATCATCAACCTGCGCAAAGGCATCACCGATGCCTCCTTTGGCCAACAAGAAACAGCTTCCAACACTTCTACCCGGTTGCTCGGCAGCCTCAATGCCCTGCGCAGCGGCATAGACAAATGGAAACAAACGTACTTGCTCACCGCCCCCATTGAAGGCCGGGTATCGTTCAACAATATTGCTGTGGAGCAGCGATACGTCCGCGAGGGCGATCAATTGCTTACCATCGTGCCGCCGCAAGACGATGTCATAATAGGGCGCGTCATGCTCCCAATAGAAGGCAGCGGAAAGGTGAAGCCCGGGCAACGTGTCATTTTGAAATTGGACAGTTACCCCTATCACGAGTTTGGCACACTCAAGGGCTTGGTCGTCGACAAATCGCTTGTGCCAAAGGATAATATGTACTCCATCCGGGTCTCCGTGCCGACCACCGAGAACAACAACCTCCGCACGAGCTACGGAAAGGAAATTCCTTTCGAACAACAACTTCAGGGCAAGGCAGAAATCATCACCGAAGACAAAGCTTTCATCGCCCGAATAGGCGACCAAATCTTTGCAGGCCGTTAACCTTTTTTTACATAACACTCACAAAATCAACGCAGAAGAATTTCTCTTGCAAGCCGTTTGAGGCTGCGGACACCGTTTTCAAGAAGGGTTCACGTTATTTTGGACATCGTTAACAGCGCAAGTATTCCCAAGCAAAAAGCCCCCACCTACTTTTGTCCCAACAATTTCTAAGACAACTCTATTCTTCATCAAAAACGGTTTTTCCGATGAAACAACTATTCTCCATCCTCGCATTCGTACTGGTCGGCGCCTTCGCCGCAACTGCTCAAAACGCTTCCGGTGCCGTCATGACTTTTGACGCTACTACCGTTGACTACGGTACCATCGAAAAAGGTGCTGACCCAATTCGCAAATTGAAATTCACCAACACTGGCACCGAGCCGCTTATCATCAAAGATGCCAAAGGCTCATGTGGCTGCACTACCCCGAAATGGCCGAAAGAGCCCATTATGCCCGGCGAAAGCGAAACTATTGAAATTAAATACGATACCCAGCGTGTGGGTGCTTTCACCAAGACGGTTACAATCACTACCAACGAAGCATCCGGCACTCACGCCATCACAGTAAAAGGTGACGTGAAGGCTCCGGCCGCTCAAGAAAGCGTGCCAGCCAGCGGTGGCGGCATCAAAGGATAATTTTGACTGATTGATTTTTGGTTTGACGATACGAAGCCTGACCGGTGCAATACTGGTCGGGCTTTTTTGGGCTTCTAAAATAAATATTTGCTTGATTGCAACCTTTCCAACAAACTATTTGTCTGTGTGAACATATTTTTGGTCGGGAAATGTGTGCCTTTGAAAGAAAACCTGCTACATTCGCTCTGCTTTTAAATCCTCCGCTATGAAACGCAATCTTTCTACCAAGTCCTTTTTCTCTTTTATTATTGCTTTTAGCCTGTCGGCTTTTGTTTTTGTCAACTTGCACGCCAGCCTCACCGTCCCGCAGCAAAATTGCACACCAGAACAAATGGGGCAGGTGCAAATAAAAGAAGAGTGTGACGACACCGAAACCCGCGAAATCCCCGTTCCGGATGTTACCGCAATTAGCCGGTTGATAGA
>CAYZVM010000053.1:0-28734 GCA_964481485.1 uncultured Saprospiraceae bacterium
TTTTCACTTCAAATTATTATTCAAAATGGCATACGAACTCACGGATGCGAACTTCCAAACGGATGTACTCGACAGCGGTAAAGTAACAGTGGTTGACCTTTGGGCCGAATGGTGCCAGCCTTGCTTGGCGATGGGCCCGATTGTGGACCAATTGGCCGACGAATACAAAGACCGTGTCTTGGTCGGTAAACTCAATGTGGACAACAACCAGGACGTGCCCATGCAGTACAACGTGCGCGGCATACCAACTTTCCTGATTTTCAAAAACGGGGAATTGAAAGATAAACTCGTCGGCACGCAGCCGAAAAAAGTGCTTCAGGACAAAATAGAGGCTTTGCTCGCATAAGTCGCTGATTCCCAGATTTGAAAACCCGCTTCAAGACTCGTGCTTGGAGCGGGTTTTGTTTTTTTCTGCCGTACATTCGCGCCATGCGCATCCTACTTATCGAAGATGAACTGAAAACCGTCCAGTCGCTCCGGCAAGGCTTGGAGGAACAAAACTGGACGGTGGATGCTGCCACCGACGGCGACGCAGGGCTGCGGCTGGCTATCGAAAACGAATACGACGTCATAGTGTCCGATATCATCATGCCCGGTGCCAGTGGCCTCGATATTTGTCGGCATTTGCGCGAGAAGGGACTGAAAACCCCCATTCTGCTGCTTTCCGCGCTCGGTCACACGGACGATAAGGTGGCTGGGCTGGAAGCGGGCGCGGACGACTATCTGAGCAAACCGTTCGAGTTCCGCGAATTGCTCGCCCGGCTTCGGGCGCTCACGCGACGCCCCGCCGCGATAAACCGCCCTGAAAACGTGCTGCGGTTTGGCAATTTGGAGCAAGACCTCGATGCCAAAATCGTGCGCCGGGGCGGCAAAGAAATCATGCTCACGCCCCGCGAATTTGCCCTGCTCGAATTTTTTATGCGCAATCCCGGGCGGGTGCTATCAAAAACCGAAATCGCCGAAAAAGTGTGGGACGTGGACTTTGACACCGGCACCAACGTCATCGAAGTATATGTCAACTATCTGCGCAACAAGGTGGACAAAGGTTTTGAGCCGAAGCTCATCCAGACGCAATTTGGGCAGGGGTATGTGTTGAAATGAACAGCCCGCCAGTATATCGATATTTCAGAAAAAAAAAGCCCTTCAGCACATTTCGGCTGAAGGGCTTTTTTGAATTCAAAAAGTTGGCAATCAATCTTTTTTGGACTTATTATTTTTTAATATCCACCAAGATGCGAGAGTTGCGGTTGGCAATATCCCAAGCAGTGTAAAAGGCCAATTGGGCGCGTTTTGCCATTGCGTTGAAGTCAATTTTTTCTACCGTGTCGGTGGGTTTGTGGTAGTCGGCGTGTGTGCCGTTGAAGTAGAAAATGGCTGGGATACCGCGCTCGGCAAAGTTGTAGTGGTCGCTGCGTTCGTAGAAACGGTTGGGGTCGTCGAGCGCGTTGTATTTGTAGTCAAGTTCGAGTTTGGCAAAACGCGTGTTCACCTCTTCGTTGATTTTGTGCAGTTCGGTGCTCAGGCGGTCGGAGCCGATGACGTAGATGTAATTGGGGTTGCCCGTGTGGGCGTTGTCCACCCGGCCAATCATGTCAATATTGATGTCCACCACCGTTTTATCGAGCGAGAAAATGGGGAAATCAACATAGAATTTGGAGCCGAGCAAACCTTTTTCTTCGCCGCTGACGAGCATACACACGACGCTGCGTTTCGGGCCGATGCCCTGCTTTTTTGCTTCCGCAAATGCCCGCGCAATTCCGATAACACCCGCAGTGCCAGAAGCATTGTCGTCGGCACCATGGTAAATGACGGTGCTGTCTGACATCCCCAAATGGTCGTAATGCGCGGTGACGAACACATACTCGTTTTTTAGCAAAGGGTCGGTGCCTTCTATGAATCCGATGACGTTGGAGCCTTCCAGCCGCTTGGTGTTTTTGGCGAGCCGCACCTCCATTTTTGACTTTACTTTCACGGGCTTGAACTCTTTGCCGCTGCGGAGGTCGGCCATGGCATCTTCGGCTTTTTCGGCTTTTTTGCCCAAAATGGCCGCTGCTACTGTCGGCGATATGAAGAGGCTGTTGATGAAATCGTCCACCTGCTTCTCGGCGTTTGCGTTGGCAGGCCTCCAGCCCCAAGTAGATATGAGTTTTCGGTTGCTTTTCAGATTTTCAGCAAACTTGGTGTCTACGATAAAAGCCATCATCGCACCTTTTTTCTTTGCCAACTGGACTTTCTTTTTCCAATCAAGCGACCAGGGAGAGCGAAATTCGTTGCCAGTGATGAGCGACTCTCCGTTGTCGCCCAACGGCTCGCCGTCGTAAAAAATAACCGCCTTGCCCCTCACGTCAACATCGCCGTAGTCGTTGTATTTCGGGTCTTCGATACCGTAGCCCACGAACACCACTTCTTTCAATGCCAATTTCGGGTTGCTTGGATTGAAACTGGGAAAAATGTAGAAATCCGTGCGGTTTTTGAATTCTTGGTTGCCGACTTTGAGGCCGAGGTCTTCCCAACCTTCGTTTTGCAACAGTATTTTTTGAAAATAGGTATTGCGGTCGGCCACGGGGGGCAGCCCTATGGCTTTGAACTGCGCGGCGATGTAGTCGGCTGCCTTTCGCTGGCCTTCTTCGCCGGTTTCGCGGCCTTGCATTTCGGCACCGGCGAGGGTTTCCACCAGTGGTTTCAGCACCTCGGGCGTGATGGTCGCTGCAAATGGCTGAGGATCGGGCAGGGGATATTTATGCAATTTTTTTGGCTTGACGATGGGCATCGGCGCGTCCGTCTGGGCCGACAAGGCGAAGACGGAGAGGAAAAAGGCAGTAAGCAGTTTAAGTTTCATATTCAAAGTTCAATTTTGATGGCATTGCCAACGCTGGAAAAAAACCGGGATGCTTGCGTTGACAAAAAAGAGGCGCAAATATCCTGAATAGGGTTTGTTTGGGAGGCAGGATTTTGTTTTTCAAACGTTAACCGGCGGCGAAGACGCAAAAACCGCCGCCCATTTCCCGCTTGGCTGGGAGGGAAGCCGACCCAAACCAGCCCTTTGACTCGAATGGGCGCAGCCGTTTTTATTTTGCATTCTGTCAGATACGGGCGGCTTTTCGGCACAATTCCTGCCCTTTCGGGCGGCGTTCGGTCGCGTCCGGTCAAAATTCAAGATTCCGTTATGGTATATCCGCCCAATATCGGAATTTCGGGCTGCGAAAACTTGACCCCGCGACTTTCATTTTTCCCAATATTTTTCGGCCGATTAAACACATACTTTGCATGAAGGCTTTCCTTACTCTTTTTTCCCTTCCCATCTTTTCTTTTTTTGCAAATGCCCAAGCACCGGCGAACGACAACTGTGCCGGGCTTGTCAATCTCGGCACGGTACCATACTGCTCCAGCCCCGCGCAATACACCAACGTGAACGCGACGACGAGCGTGATTGACGTGCCGGGAGCCAATGTGCCGGCCTGCTTCAACAACAGCGCGGAACGCGACGTGTGGTTCCAATTTACGCTCCCGGCTGACGGCAGCATCTTGGATATCGAAATTTCGGTGTATGGAAACGTGGACGGCAACGGCACGATGAAGATGCCGCAGGTGGCGATTTACCGGGGCACTTGCACTTTCGGCGAACTTGCGGAATTGGACTGCGCCGCCGCACCGCTCAACGTGAACGAGGTGCATTTGCAACAATTCGGCCTCACACCCGGCATTCCTTATTTTTTGAGGATCAACGATTATTCGGCCACCGCTGCCGCCAACTCCGGCACGTTCAAATTGTGTGTGGAGAAATACGTCCCGGAAATTGTGATGGGCACCGTGGCCAGCACGGGCAGTTGCACCGGGACGCTCTGGGACAGCGGCGGCCCCGATGCAGACTATTCGGACAACGAATCTTTGGCTTTTACGATTTGCCCGCAAGAATCCCATCAGTGCATCATTCTCAATGTGGAAGATTATCAAACTGAAAACGGATATGATTACCTCCGTTTTTATCAGGGCGACGATATTGGAGGGTTTCAATTGACGCAACTCACAGGCATCGGCAGCAATTTTGAGGTGCAAATCCCCGCGCCCTGCGCCACGATTCAGTTCAACTCTGACGGCAGCAATATAGAAGCCGGTTTCAAAATCACTTGGACTTGCTCGCCCAGCCCTTGCACCACACCGCCGCCGACTACCTGCTCCGACCCGGACGTGATACCCGGGCTGCCGTTTGCAGAAAACGACCTGAGCAATTGTTTTTCAGGAAATTCTATCAACAGCGGGCCTTGCGACGACGCGGAGTTTTTGTTCGGCAACGACTATATTTTCACTTATACCTCGCCGGGCGACGAATGTGTAAAAGTCGCCACGACCGGCACAAATGTCGGCGCGGGCATCGGCGTGTACGACCAGTGCCCTTCGCTGCCGGGCGCCAACTGTATCGCCTCTGTGGGCAACGATTTTGGTATCGCCGACCCGGTGGTAGGCGCTGCTTTTTTGGAAAACCCCGGTACTTATTACATCGTTTTTGGTGCGGGCGCAAATTGCTCGCCGTTCAATATCACGGTGGACACGGTGACCTGCCCGGTGGTGTTGCCATCGGCTTCCAACTGCGACCAAGCGCTCAATATCAGCGGTTGTAGCAATGAATTGCCCGAAATCATCGCTCTCACGCCCGGCGCAGGCGACCCCAATTTCATCCAACCAGGCATCAATCAAGGGTGCCTGGTCACTCCACAATCCAACTATTCCTTCTTCTATTTCAAAGCGGGTTCGGACGGCAAATTTGGTTTCACAGTGGAGGCCGCCGACCCCAGCATGGAATTGGAGGATATTGACTTCAATGTGTGGGGGCCCATTGACGACGCGGCTGACATTTGCGATTTCGTGAGCAACAACCAGCCGGTGCGCTCTTCGTGGACAGGCCCCGTCTTCCCTCAAACGGGCATGGCCGACACGCACCCCTTATTGCAAACACCCGTGTTGGACGACTTTGATTGCGGCAGCCCCAGCACACCCAGCCCCGACGGCGATGCATTTGTGCGGCGCTTGGATGTGGAGGCCGGGAAAATCTACGTCGTTATGCTCGACGATTATAGTAGCGTAATCACGGATGGCGGCATCGCAATTGACTTTTCTGGCACGACGGACGGCGTATTGAATGCGCCGCAAGATGCCGTCAGCGTCAGTGCCGACACGGCTGTGTGCGCTGGGCAACCCGTGCAATTGAGCGCTACTGGCGGTGCGGCTTATTTCTGGTCGGCTGACAATTCTCTTTCTTGTACCAACTGCCAAAACCCCGTCGCGACACCTGCCCAATCAACAAACTACCAAGTGCAAGTGCTGACCGCTTGCGAAACGGTGACGCGCACGGTCAAAGTAAAAACCATTGAATTGGACTTGGGGCCGGACGTGACTGTGTGCAACAACGCCACCTTTACACTAAATCCCAATGGCTATCAAGATGCAGATTATGTATGGGCAGGCCCGCCGGGGCTGAGCTGTTACAACTGTCCTTCGCCACAGGTGTCGGGACTGACGACAGGGGTTTACACCTATGTCGCCACATTGACGACCCCGCTCTGCAACAGCACGGACACTATTGTGATAACCGTCGTGAACGGCCAACAACCACAGTACAACATTGCCAACGACACCACCATCTGCTTGGGGCAATCGGTGAGCCTCGGCGGCGCAGGATTCCCGCTCACCAACTATCAATGGACTTCTTCGCCGGTCGGGTACACGGCTTCTGGGGCAAATCCCCCTCCGGTCATGCCAACTGTGACAACCAAATATTTCCTCATCGCATTTAGCCCGTCTTCCAATTGCCCATTTGTTTCCATTGACAGTGTACTTGTCACGGTCACAACACCTCCTGTGTTGCAAATGCAGCCCGATACGGCTATTTGCAACGGCGAAAGCGTTTTGCTCGCTACCACTCAGCCCGAGCCCGGGGTCACCTATACTTGGGCGCCCAACAATGGCACACTTGACGACATGAACAGCGCCACGCCATTGGCCACACCGCTCCAAGCATCCACCATTTACCAATTGACTGCCGAAAAATCTGTTTGCAAAATAACGAGGTCGGTGAAAGTGGATGTCGTGACGTTTGATTTGCTGCTCAATGTGGGCGACACTGTCATTTGCAAAGGAACACCCTTGGACATTCAGGCTACGCTAATCCCTGCCCAGCCGAGTTTGATAGTAGAATGGAACCCAACCGATGGTTTGCAAATCGGCCCCAACGGCCTGAATGTGATAGCATCGCCAGAGGTGGCAACATTTTATACTGCAACGGCAATGGTGCCGGGCTGCACCCGTACCGATACGATTTTGGTGGATGTGGACAGCTTGCCGCAGACTTTAGCCATTATGCCCCTCGACACCATGATATGCAAGGGGGCGCAGGTGCAACTCGTCACAAAACCAATCCCCCCCACAGGGCAATTCCCCACCACCAGCATGGAATATCTGTGGACACCCGCTGAAGGCCAATTGACACCCGACAGCTTGCTAAATATGGTGGTGCAACCAGACACCACCACTACCTATCAGCGCGTCACCACAAATGGCGTTTGTGTGAGCATTGACACGGCAAGAGTGGAAGTCATCGAACCGCCGGAAATGTATGTACTGCCCGCCGATACCCTTATTTGTCCCGGAAGAAGTGTGCAGCTCCAACTTTACATTGACGCACCGGGCGTCACGGGGATTATGTGGTCGCCGCCCGACGGTTTGAGTTGTTTTGAAGAATGTTACAACCCTGTGGCAACTCCCAGCAGCACAATGACTTACACGGTCATGGGTGAATTCAAGGGATGCCCAACCAGCACTTCGACAATGGTTCGAGTGAGCCCGTTGCCGCCCATTCAGTTCCCCTCGAATACGGATGTGTGCGAAGGCGAACCCGTCACCCTCAATGCAGCTTACGACCCACTGTCCAACTATACTTGGACTTCCACAGACCCGAATTTTGTGCCGAGCCAAAACCCGACAGTGACCCCAACACTCTCCGCGACCACCTATTCCGTGTCGGCCACCAACGCAATTGGCTGCACCAATCAAGGCTCCGTAGTTTTAAAAGTTACTCCCAAACCCACGCTTACGGTGGATGGTGACACGACCATTTGCAAAAATATTTCTACACAACTGACCGCCGCAGGCTCACAGCCCGGCACATATATTTGGAACACCGGCCAAACTGGGCAAAACATCACCGTGACACCCTCCAGCACGACCACCTACACCGTCACATACACGCCTGCCAACAGCGTTTGCCCGCCCATCACCGGCACCATAACGGTGGAAGTGGACGGCATGGCGCCAAATATCACCTTCCCGAACGACAAGGAACTTTGCCCCGGCGAAAGTGTGATATTGAACAGCGCCCCTGCTCCGAGCAACACTGCCACCTATTCTTGGGTCGCCAACCCGCCCGGAGCCGCGCCCATCCCCAACGTGGCCATACCGCCCGCGCAGACACCGAGCCAGAGCACCCAATACACCGTAACCGCGACTTTGGATCAATGCACCACCACACAAACGCTCAGCGTCATTGTGTACAACGCAACACTCACACTACCTGATGACGCCACCATCTGTGCCGGAGAAGTCGCGAGAATCACAGCAAACGGCTCTTTGTCAGGCTCTTACGATTGGTCGTCTGGTGACACTACAGCCCTCATCGAAGTTTCGCCCACCGTCAACACCACCTACGACCTTATCTACACTTATGGCGACGGCTGTATGCTGACTGGCTCTGTAGATGTGACCGTAGTGCCGAACTTTGCACTGGCAATCGAAGCAGAACCTGACACAAACAAAATCAATGTGGGAGAGCCGATTGAGTTGACAGCCATCGTGTCGCCCTCTCAAAACCTGACAAACTTCCAATTTGTTTGGACAGAAAACGGGCAGGAAAATGTCGGCAATACCGAAACTATCGCGGTAACTCCCACTGGCAACGAAACTTCGGTGTTCTACACCCTCGTCGCCACCGCGCCCAACGGATGCAGCCAAGAAGCCCGCATCGAATTCACATTGGCACAGCCCGTGGTAGTAGTGCCAAATGCCTTTACTCCCAACGGCGACGGCATCAATGATGTGTTCCGGTTGAAAGTCATTGAGGGTTCCATCAATCTGTTGGGTATGGATATTTACAACCGATGGGGCAAAAAGGTATTCAGCAGCACCGACCCGGATGCCGCTTGGGACGGCAAAATGGACGACGGGAAAGAAGCGCCGAGCGATGTGTATGTATATTTCATCCGATGGGAGCGTGGCGACGGCGCGTTGCAACCGCCATTTAAAGGCGATATCGCTTTGTTGCGATAAAAATTTGGAGAGTACATTACTGCCAAAAACAACAACGGCTCCTGTTCGAGAAGACAGGAGCCGTTTTATGTTTTCATAAGAAAATGTTGCCAATAATACATGTCCAGAAAGTTGGTTTGTGACAGTCGTCGTGTTACTCACAAATGAGCATATCGCGCTCAGTATTCCAAGAAAGTTCTTCGCAGTAGTCGCGCAAGTTTCTGATTTTCGGATCGAGACCGTAACGTCGGTAATCGTTCTCGTATCGTTTCCATTTGCCCAATTCGTCCCAAGCAGCATCTTCCGAGTTGGTCAATACACAAGCCCAGTAAGCGCCGTTGATTTCCACGCCCACGATTTTCTTCTTCGGGTAAATATCCATCAAGACACGGACACCTTCCTGAGAAGAGTAATCGCTCAAGTAAACCACGTGCGAATTTTTGTTTGGACGAAATCGCTCAGTTTTCTCCTCGGGTACCGTCAGCAGGGTCGGGACGACCTTCACTTTTTGCTCCCGCAGTTGCTCGGGGTTCCCAAAAGTCTGTTCCGACGATTCTCTTTCGGGCGCTGTTTGCTCCGAGTTGGGATACGGCACATAGACCACTTTATCAGGGGCATAGCGGTAATATACAGCCACCCCAATGGCCAGTGCCAATATCATTAACATAACTACGGGCAAAGAACTTCCTTCGTCTTCTCTGTAGTAGCGAGGCGGGTAAGGATACCCTCCTCCCGGCATGATGATAATCGGCTGATTTCCAGTGTACTGTTGCGGGTAGTTCGGTTGCGGGTAGTTGTCGTCGTTGTCATAATCATCGCCATAGTACGGTTGGTTGGGATTTTGGTGGCCAAACCGGTGTCTGGGATGACGTTGGTCTGACCTGTTGAGGATGATGTAAACAGCCATCCCCAGAACGAGTGCAAGCAATAAACCTTCAAATTCCATAGCGGGTGGGAGGTTTTGTGAACTGAATGAGTGAGATCACAATAGGGAAACCACATCCCGAAGGCAAAAGGCAAACGGATAACTCTTGATTCGGCTTGCTGCCGAGCCGAATCAGATTGAAAAATTACCGCGGTTTTACAATGAAAAATTAAAAGAAGAAAACGTGTTCTCCTGCCGAGTGTCGTTTGTCAGACAAATGTAGTCCCCATTTCAATCGAGCGCAAGAGGGGTTTTGAAAAAACTGCATTTATTCATCTTTATGGTACATCTAACGCGCGATTTCAGAAATAAATTCCTGCAAAGGGCAAAATATCAAAATTTTTCAATAAACCCATTGATGGATAATGACTTGCAAGCAATAGTCATCACCGACCTTCACTCCCTATCTGCTTGTTTTTCCCTATTTTTGCACCTGCACTTTTTTTTCAAAATGGTCAAAATCGGCAACGTAGAACTCGGCGAATTCCCGCTCTTGCTCGCCCCCATGGAGGACGTGAGTGACCCGCCTTTCCGCAAACTCTGCAAAGAGCAGGGCGCGGATATGGTCTATACCGAATTCATCAGCGCCGACGGATTGGTGCATGAGGCCAAACAAACTTTCCAAAAACTCGAAATATTCGACTACGAGCGCCCTATCGGCATCCAATATTTTGGCGGGCAGTTGGAAAACATGATAGGGGCCGCCGAAATCATCGAGGCCAAAAACCCCGACGTGATTGACATCAATTTCGGCTGTCCGGTGGCCAAAGTTGCCTGCCGCATGGCCGGTGCGGGGCTGTTGCGCGACATCCCGCAAATGGTGAAACTCACCGAGGCCGTCGTGAAAACCACAAATCGCCCCGTCACCGTCAAAACCCGCCTCGGCTGGGACGATGCCACCATCAACATCATGGAAGTGGCCGAGCGGCTCCAAGACGTTGGTATTCAGGCGCTCAGCATTCACGCCCGCACCCGCTCGCAGATGTACAAAGGCGAGGCCAACTGGAGTTGGATTGCAAAAGTCAAAAACAACCCGCGCATCCATATTCCCATTTTTGGCAACGGCGACGTGGACAGCCCGCAAAAAGCGCTCGATTACAAAAACCGCTATGGCGTGGACGGCATCATGATTGGCCGCGCCAGCATCGGCTACCCGTGGGTGTTCCGCGAAATCAAACACTACTTTGCCACCGGCAAACTCTTGCCGCCGCCCGATATCCAAGAGCGCGTCCGCGCCGCTCGCCAGCACCTTCGCGACAGCCTCGCCTGGAAAGGCCTGAAACTCGGCGTATTGGAAATGCGCCGCCACTACGCGCCTTATTTCCGCGATTTGCCCAACATCAAACCTTTCCGCGCCCGTTTGGTGACGGAAATGGAACCAGATGTGCTTTTTGCTATTTTAGATGAAATAGAAGAAGTGTACGCGGGAGAGGAAATGATACTTTAAGGGTTTCTGGTTGCGGGGTTGCTGGTTGCGGGGTTGCTGGGGTTGCGAGGGTGTAAACTGTACCCGCAACCAGAAACCAGAAACCCTCGAAACCTAAATATTCCACATCGCCCGCACCATCAGCGCCGCCAGCAGCACCCCAATCAGGATAGCCAGCGCAATCAGCACACCTCGACCGGTTGATTCGTCGGATGGACTCACCGTCTCGATGGCGGCTTCGTTCAAGATTTCTCGCGCGCGGGCAGAGTCCACGGGGCGGACGTGCAGCCGGATAATCGTTTGCAAATGAGGCAATACCGTTTGAGACATCGTGTTCGCGAGGAAACAATGAATGCCCTCCGCACGGAGCCGCGCCGCCGCTACCTCAGCCTCCATCAGGGAAAAAAACTTGGCGACCACCTCGCCTTCCTCTGCAAAGCCGGGCCGGACATTTTCATCAAATTCAAAATCGTCGAGTAAATCCGTAGAGTGCATAATTGCTGCCAAACATCGAACTTTTCTGTGAGTTCGCAAAATCTCCCTATTTATGCCGCTCAAAAAATTGCCTTGACATGAAATGTTCCGTTGTTTTTGCTCTTTTGCTATCCCCATTTTTCCTTTTTTCACAAGAAAAACCCAAATGGGATGTAGCCAATCCCCCCGGCGGCGTGCCGCACAAAGACGTGGAATTCACTACTCCCGAAGGTACTTGGATGAGCCTCGACATATCGCCCGATGGCAAAACCATCGTGTTCGATATGCTCGGCGACATCTATTCTATGCCGATTGCGGGCGACACGGCCACGCCGCTGCGGCAAGGTTTGGCGTGGGAGGTGCAGCCGCGTTTTTCGCCCGACGGTAAAAAAATCTCTTTCACTTCCGACGCGGGCGGCGGCGACAATATCTGGGTAATGGATGCCGATGGGAAAAATGGAAAACAAGTCACGAAAGAAAGTTTCCGGCTGCTCAACAACGCCGTTTGGATTGACAATGAATACATTGTAGCCCGCAAACACTTCACCTCCCAACGCTCGCTCGGCGCCGGCGAACTCTGGATATACCACCTCAGCGGCGGCGAAGGCCTGCAACTCACCAAGCGTAAAAACGACCAGCAGGACGTGAACGAGCCGAGCGTCAGCCCCGACGGTCGCTACATTTATTTCAGCGAAGACATGTACGGCGGCGGTTTTTTCCAGTACAACAAAAACCCAAACACGCAGATTTTTGCCATCCGCCGCTACGACCGAGAAGAGGGGAAAATAGAAGAAGTAACCGGCGGTTCCGGCGGGGCTTGTCGCCCGCAAATTTCCCGCGACGGTCAGTGGCTCGCTTTTGTTCGGCGCGAATACACGAAAACGGTACTGTGCGTCAGGAATTTAGCCACTGGTCAAGAATACCCGATTTACGACGGCCTCGACAAAGACCAGCAGGAAGCGTGGACAGTGTTCGGGTGTTATCCGGGCTTTGCGTGGGTGCCCAAAAATCAGGGTATTATTATCTGGGCTGGTGGAAAATTAAAAAAAATAGACCTTCAACTCGGCATCACCATCTCTAAGGGCCACTATGTACAAGTGGTAGATTCTGTGAAATCGCCAGTGGTTCTTTCCATAACTGAAATTCCCTTCACCTGCAACGTCAAGACCAAAGTCGCCGAGACCTTGAAGTTTGAGAACAAGGTGTTTGAAAAGGAATTTACAGCACGGGCGGTGCGCAACGTCATCCAATCGCAGGACGGCAAAATCTTGATTTTCAATGCAGCAGGTTATCTTTACAGCAAAGATTTGGGTACAGGAGACGTAAGGAAAATAGCAGGCGATGAAAAACGATTGTGCTTCGAGGCGGACTTTTCGGAAGGCGGCCGATACATCGTCTATTCGACTTGGAGCGATGAAGCGGGCGGCCAACTTTTCGTCGCAGATGCTGCCAGTGGTTTTACAAAGGCCGAAGCGCTCGACCTACCCAGGGGCATCTATCGCACCCCGCAGTTTATCCTCAATGATTACGGCATCGTCTATCGAATGCAAGAAGGTGACGATGAAATGGGGCCAGCCTACACCGATAAACCCGGTATTTATTCCGTAGAACGAAAGGTGGTAACGCCTGACGATGAGGGAAAAATGCGCTTTTGGAATCCTCGATTCATCGGTGACCTCGGCGAGAACCCACGCTTTACACCCAACGGCAAGCGGATTTTAGTGCAAACCGGCGGCACGCTTTTCGGCCCTTTGGACAAATCTTTCAAATCCTACGACCTGAATGGTAAGGACGAAAAAGTGCATTTTAAATCAAAATACGGCCATTCGTTCACGCCCTCGCCCGACGGCAAATGGTTGGCTTTCATCGAATTGCACAAAACCTACGTCTGCGCGTTCCCACAAACGGGTAAAACCATTGACCTCAGCGCCGATACCAAAGCCATCCCCGTCACGCAAGTCAGCCGCGATGCGGGCTACAACCTGCACTGGAGCGCCGACTCGAAAAAACTCCACTACACGCTCGGCGACGAATATTTCACGATTGACCTCAATGAACGTTTTGCTTTCCTGCCCGGCGCACCGGACAGTTTGCCGCCCGTAGTAGATTCGGTGGGTTTAAAAATTGGGTTGACCTTGAAAACCGATGTGCCGGAGGGGACTGTTATTTTTGAAAATGCCCGCATCATCACGATGGACGGCGACCGCGTCATTGAGGGCGGCGCGGTGGTTGTTTTTCAAAATAAAATTGAAGCAATTGAAACAAAAGAGGAATACGAAAGTAAAAAAGTGAAACGCGCCGCGCCGGTCAAAGTCATTGATTGTCAGGGAAAAACCATCATGCCCGGCATGATTGACGTACACGCGCATCCCGGCAATTTCCGCTTCGGCCTCAACCCGCAAAAACAATGGGAATATTATGCCCAACTCGCTTACGGCGTGACGACCCAGCACGACCCGTCGGTAAATTCCGAAATGGCGTTCTCGAATGCCGAAATGCTCAAAGCCGGGCGCATGGTCGGGCCGCGCCTCTACGCCACCGGCACGATTCTCTACGGTGCCGACGGCGATTTCAAAGCGCCCATCAACTCGCTCGACGACGCACGTTCGACCTTGAGAAGAACGAAGGCTTGGGGCGCATTTTCGGTGAAAAGTTACAACCAGCCGCGCCGCGACCAGCGCCAGCAAGTCATCGCCGCCGCCCGCGAACTGGGTATGCTCGTCGTACCGGAAGGTGGCTCATTTTTCCACCATAACCTCACGCAAGTCGTTGATGGCCATACCGGTGTGGAGCACAATCTGCCCGTGGCGCCGCTGTACAACGACGTGATTTCTCTCTGGAGCAAAACCAACGCGCACAACACGCCAACGCTCATCGTCAACTACGGCGGCCTCAACGGCGAGTACGAATTTTATCAAAAAAGCGAAGTTTGGGCAAAAAAGCCGCTCCTGAATTTCACCCCCAAACACGTCCTCGACGAGCGCAGCCGCCACCGCACGATGGTGCCGGAGGAGGAGTACCAAAACGGCCACATTCTCGTGTCTCAATCCTGCAAAAAACTGCAAGACGCGGGCGTGAACATCAACCTCGGCGCGCACGGCCAACTCAACGGCCTCGGTGCGCATTGGGAACTCTGGATGCTCCAACAGGGCGGCATGAGCAACCTGCAAGCCTTGAAATGCGCGACTATCAACGGCGCGAAATATCTCGGCATGGACAAAGAAATCGGTTCGCTCGCGCCCGGCAAATTGGCCGACCTCATCGTGCTGGACAAAAACCCGTTGGACGACATTCGCAACTCTGAATCAATCCGTTACGTCATGGTCAATGGCCGTTTGTACGAATCGGAGACTTTGAACGAAATCGGAAATCACGACAGGAAACGGACGAAATTCTGGTTCGAACAGCCGGGCAGCCAGACGAGCGGGGCGGGCATGACGCATACTTGCCACGAGGCGAAGTGTGTTTGTGGGCATTAGTCATTGAAGGTTCGACTTGAAGTCGAACCTTCAATTGATTCAACTTTTGCTACTTTTGCCAACATAATTTTTACGGCTTCCACCATTGACCAAATTCTTTCTCGCCCTGCCCTATCATGTTGGATAACCTAAAACAAGAACTGAAAATCCTCATCGGTCAATGTGGCCATGAGGATTTTTTCGTCAGGGCTGTCGAGATGCTGCGAAACGACGCGGAGGTTTACAACGACATCATCATGATTCAGGCGGCCATGAACAATTCGGGGCGGGTGGGCAATTTGGATTTGATTTCGGATGCTGACAAACGGTTGCGGTTCAACAATGAAAACCACGCCCTCCTGAGCATCGTGGAGCGCATCCGGCTGGAAGACCTCAGTGAGCTGTACCTCAGAAAGGCCTCCGCACACGCGGCGTTGCCCGCATACCACGCCTTCACCTGCGACCGCGTGGAACAAAATGACGCGTTCCAAATAGCCTGGTACACCCAGCCGCCGGAGAAAATCCACTTTTTCTACATGATTGGCGATGCCGACCAAAGTCACAACAGTCTTTTTCAGCGGCTGGGCTACGAAATCGGCGGCCATTTGCTTAATTGGGAACAAGGAAATTACGACCCCGGCGTACAGATTCGCTTTTTCGCGCTCAAGCCGCAGGTCAACGCCAACCCCATGCTTTACCAAATCAACGTGGTGCGCGAACTCATTGCCAAATTCATCCCGCAGGTCAGTTCGCTGCAACCCATCCAGCAGCGCAAATTGTCAGAGGTATTGAACAGCAACCACTTGCAAGGTCTCGGAGCCAACGACCTCGTGTTCATTCTGCTCACCATTGACGATTACAACTGGAACGAACACGCTACGCCAGCGGTGGTGAAAAGCCTCGTGGAAGGTTTTTGCAACTGCGAACTGCCGGAAAACTCGCCGCATTTTTTCTTCTTTTTTGGCATCGAATACCGCAAGGAAAACGAGACCGTGCGCCAACAAGCACAACGCGCCATCGAAAACCGCGTGAAAGGAGAATGTCTGCCCGAGCTCGCTCCAGTGTCTGCCGATTTTTTGGCGGAATGGTTCAGCCGTTACCGCGTCCTGATACCCGCCGGGAAAACTGCCGACGAAACCGCAAAAATCGTGTTTGGCGACGCTACATCTATGGATATGCTCGACATCGAAACACAACTTCAAAAAATCATTGAAGACTACAACAAAGGATTGGTTATCAGAGCCAAATGAGTTTGATGGGATAATTGGGGAATGGGATAATGTGCTAATTTTCACCGATTGAGAGTGTTCAAATCACCAAATAACCAAATCAACAGTTCAACAAATCACCACACACAATGATAGATTCCACCGAACAATCGCGCCAAATCGCCGAACGCTACATCCTGCCGCCCGGCCTTCAATACGCGCTCGAAGGTGCCATCGCGCTCGGTCAGCCATTGTTGCTCACCGGCGAACCCGGCACCGGCAAAACCACACTCGCCGATTGGGCGGTACATCATCTCTTCGAAAAATCGGGCGGCCAATTCCATCACGCCCCGTTGCGGTTCAACACCAAAACCACCTCCAAGGCAACCGACCTTTTTTATACCTACGACGCGTTGTCGCACTTTCAGGCCGCCAACCTGCGCGGCAGCGGCGTGGCCAATCCGGCGGGGTTCATCGAGTTGCAGGCATTAGGGAAAGCCATCGCCATGAGCAACCCCAAAACGGAGTACGCCCAAATTTGCCAAGTCGAACTGCCCGACCGGCCACTCAGCACCGTTGTGCTCATTGACGAGGTGGACAAAGCACCCCGCGACTTCACCAACGACATCCTCGACGAAATCGAAAACTACCGATTCGCCATTCGTGAGCAGGACAACTATACGCTCGAAAAAGGCCCGGATGCGCAAATTTTGGTCATTATGACCTCCAATTCGGAAAAAAACCTGCCCGATGCTTTCCTGCGGCGCTGCGCATTTTTCCATATCAAATTCCCGGAAGGCGACAATCTCCGCGCCATCGTGCAAAAACACATTGGAGTAATCTCGCCAGAAACCGAGACGGCCTACGAAGAGCTTTTCCGCTTTTTTGCCGATGCCCGCAAAACCGTCACGCAGAAAAAACCCGCCACTGCCGAACTTATCGGCTGGCTCCGGCTGCTCGGCCTGAACGGTTATTTCACTGAAAAAAGCGAAGGCCGGAAAAAAGAACTTTTGATGCACAACCTTTCCTTTTTGGTAAAAACACAGGAAGATTTGGAGGTGATGCGGAAGTTGCTCTGAGAGCCTGATATGTACGTTTACGAAACCTTGAAGGTTTCGTAAACGTGTGAAAAAATGTGTTCAAACCCATTGAAACAATGCCCACGCCCGCCGAACACTTTCCACTCCCGCTCGACCTGCTCATCGGCAGGCTCGAAGCCGCTGGTTTCCGCGTGGACACCTCGAGGCGGTTGCGGATGTTGCGCGTGTTCGACGACTTGGGCAACCCCTTCGTGGGCGGTCATTTTGAGGAATTGAAATACCTGCTCAGCCCGCTCGTGTCGCGCAGCCCGCAGGAGCAGGAGCGGTTTTACGAAGTGTTTGAGGCGTTTTGGAAAGAGTGCGAGGCAGAGGCAGAGCGGGTGGAGGAGGCGACGGGATTTGCCGAAGGCGAAAATGTGGCAGACAGTGTGCAGGTTTTGGCGAAGCCGAAAAAACGGTGGTGGGTTTGGATAGTGGCCTTTGGCGTAGTGTCAAGCCTCATATTTTTGTCTACCTTTGACATACGTTTAGGGTATAGAAACTCCCTTATCAAATCGCCCCCGCTCAGTGTTGCAGAGGGAGAGATATTGCAAATAGAAGCCGTAAAAAATACCCAGTCCTACTGGGAAATTAAGGACTTGGAATCCCGCACTACCCTCCACCTTGACACCGGTGAATTATCGTGGAAGGTGATTGGAGGGTATGGTCGCACTCTTCTGCTGTCTCAAAAAATAATTGCTCCCAAGTTTTTTCGAGATGTAGTTGAACAAGATTCTTTTCAAATAAAAATCCTCTGCTCCAACCCGCCCAAAGTCTCGGAAATCACCCCCTCCGCGCAGCCACCCTACCAGCCCGACACGGAGTACGAGTTTTCCATAAAAACTGAACCGGGTTGCCGCGTAGTGTGGGATTATTACGGAGCGGCACCGCCCGACACCCTCACGGTAGGTGCAACAGGCATCTGCACTTTCCGGCTAAAAACGGGGGCACCCGGCACAAGCATCGAACTTCACGCCATCGTCCACCGTCCCGAAAAAATAGGTTACTGCTACACCGAGCGCAATTTTACCATTGACCTCGGCAACGACAAACCTATCCTCCAATTCGCCGAATTTCAACGGGACGACTCGTTCAGCGTGTTCGTCATCAGCCGTTTAGGTTGGCTATTGATTGCACTGCCATTGCTGCCTGCTTTGTGGTTTTTCTGGCGCTGGCGCAAAAAACGCAACACCCCAGCCCCGCAAAAAACACCGGAAGAACTCGCCGCTGAATATCCCATCGTGGATGCCGGGCCGTATTTCATCCCCTACCTGCCGCAAGAGCACAACATCACGGTGCCGCGCGAATTTTTCCGCATTGCCGAATTGTTGCGCCGCCGCGAAGAAGGACAGCGCCGCTACTTCGACGGGCCAGCCACCGTGCGCGCCACCATCGAAAGTGGCGGGTTTCCCGCATGGCGCGAACGAGCGGTCACGCGACCGGCGGAATATTTGTTTTTGGTGGAACGCCCCGACGAGCGCGCTCAACAAGGCAAGTTGTTTGCCCGGCTCTGCGATTTTATGAAACGCCGCGATGTGCCGATGATCGCCTTTTTTCACGACGGCTCGTTCGGTCATTTTTGGAACAGCGAATACTCCAACGGTCTGCCGCCAGCCGAGTTGCGCCGCCGCTATCCGCACCACCGCCTCGTGCTGCTCGGCGCGGCGCACGGACTCGTCAATCCTTACGCCACCCGTCAGCCAGAACTTTTGCGCGAGCCGCTCGACTGGCTGACGAACTGGCCGCGCCGACTACTGCTCAGCCCGGAGCCGGTGGCTGCGTGGTCGTTCCAAGAAGCCCTGTTGCACCGACACTTTTTGGTGTTTCCCGCCGATACGGAAGGCATTTTGAGTGGAATAGACTTGCTCGACCGAACGGAAGAATACCAGCCGGGGCGTTTTGAACGCTGGCAGGAGAATCGTGCGCCGCGCCACAGCGCCGAAACCCACCGCTACCGGACTTGGAAAACCGCCACCGACCACGCCGATTATCTGTGCGACGACCCAGACTGTTACCGTTGGCTCTGCGCCCTCGCCGTGTGCGCCCAACCCGACTGGTCGCTCACGCTGGCCATCGGTCGCGCCATCGGCGTGGAGGTGACTCACGACCGGCTGCTCCGCCTCACCCGCATACCCTGGCTGAGCAGTAACCAACCCAACGACGGCCTCCGCCTCGAACTGCTGCGCCAACTTTCGCCCGACGACGAGCAGGCCGCCCGCGCGGCAGTCGCCCACGAACTCGAAGCCGTGCACAGCATGACCTCCGGCAGTTTTGCTGACACCGAGCGCGCCGCCAACGCCGCCGTGCAAAACTTTGCCCTCGACCCACGCGACGAGGCGCACAAACAGACTATCCGCGAATTGCGCACCCTCGGCTTGCTCTCTGGCAGCCAAGAGGCCGAACTTGACTTTATTGTGCAGGAAAAGGCCGACAAATCCGGGCTGCCCAACTCGGCTGGGGCGGGGATTGCTTCGTGGTTGGATGTGCCTGCACCCAAAAAATTCTGGACTTGGGACATGAGGCTGGGGGTATTATCGCTGCTGCTTTCCTTGACTTTGTTGGCTGTACTCATCAACCGGGAAAAGCCCCTCCCAAGACCCTTCGAAGGTTTGATTAAAGATGTGACGCAGAATGAGGAGTTGATACAGTTGAACGAGCAGGCGATTGCCATCGCAGAACGGGTACTCGATATTGAAAATTACGAGACTTGGCAGGGTTCGCAGGATGACGTGCAACTGGCGGACTCATTGTTTCAAATATTGGCTCGTGCTTATGGCCGCATCATTGACACCAGTGGTAATTTAATTTTTCAACAAAACTTAGTGGCTAATAACATCTTCAGGCACCGGTACAACATAAGTGCCAAAAATTTCAATTTCTATCAAACCAACTCGCTCGCATCCGAGGCACTGCGCGCACCCTTGCTTATCTTTGAATGGGCGGGAAATAATGCCGAGATTACTCTCAATATTTTTAACAATAAGGGAACCCCCCTGAGTTTCATGGAAAAGAATCTCATGCTGGATGCTCGGCACGGCCAAGGATTATGCTACTATTACCTCTCCAAACAGTCTCCTGAACAAAACACGCTACTGGATTCCGCCCGGCTTGTTTACAATCTAATCCTCTCCAACTCGGACTCACTTTACTTTGAGAACATCCGCGAGCAGATGCCCGTGAATTTGGAGACGCTACTGCAAGCGGAAAAAGAAGTGGATAAAAGTGACACGGTTGATGCCGACGAGGAGATAAGGGGGAAGATTGTGGGTTATTGGATGGGGGAGTGGAAAGGTGATAACCAGATCGTTATCTTCAGAAAAAGCGGTGCAGCAAGCTTTGAAAAATATGATACAGAAAACAATCTGGAAGAAACACTGACACTGAAATGGACTATAGAAAATGGGAATTTGGGTTTGACATTAGTAGAAGGAGCCGTCTTATCCAAGATCCTTTATGTTGATAACCAGCAGATTACTATACGTCGAAGTCAAGACGGCGAAACTGTGAATTTGCGCCGCATCCAGCCCACCGACCGCGACGGCGATAGGGTGCTGGACGTGGTGGATAACTGCCCCGATGAAAAAGGTATCCCCGAAAATGGGGGTTGCCCGGAGGAGGAAGTGCCGAGTTCTGTGGAAAAAGACATTGAGGAAAAATTTCGCCTCGGCAAATCAGCTTTTGAAGACGGGCGACTCAACGATGCTCGCATTTTACTTGAATCAGTGATAGCGAATTCCACTACAGAGATAAAACAAGAAGCGGAAGACCTTCTTGCTAAGATTTATTCCTTTCAGGGAAATTTTAACAAAGCGGAAGCATTACTTTCCAGAATTATCAATCTCACTGAAGGATGCAATGACCGGACTGCAAAAAACCTCATCCTTCATTCTGAGATAAAAATTGATTTAGGAAAAAGAGCAGAGGCCAAAGAATTACTCAGGTATGCAGCGGTTGATTGTGATGGCGCAACCTCGAAAACAAAAGCCTTAGCGCTAGAAAACATGGAGAAACTTGACAAATTAATAGAGAGAGAAGGGCAACTTGAGCAAGCATCAAAAAATAACAATTTACTGAGTACTGTCACTCTCTACTTCGACAATGCCAAGCCGACCGACCAAAATACCCAGTCACAGACCACAACCCAAGCATACAGGGATCTTTTTATGAACTTTTACCGCCGAAAAGAAGAATACATTAAACAGTACACGGCAGGTCTAGGCAAGGGGGACAATATCGGAGAAGCCACTGCCGAGATGGAAAACTTCTTCGAGCGCGACGTGCGCGGCGGTTGGGAAAAATTATTCGATTTTTCAGAAACCATATATGAAATGTTAGAACGCGGCGACAAAATTGAAATCGCTCTTCGGGCCTACACCTCGCCCAGAGGCAATCCTCTGTACAACATGAATTTGTCATCCCGGCGTATCAGCAGTGTGGTCAATCATTTCTTGACCTTCGATGGTGGCAAGAAATATGTGGATAGCGGTCAACTGACTTTCAAGCAAGAACCATTAGGCGAATCGGAGGCTCCCAAAAATGTCAGTGATGACGAAAAAGATCATCGAAACTCTTATTACAGCCCCAAAGCGTTGCGTGAGAACCGGGTGGAAATCATTGGGGTCCAAGTAGAGAAGTGACACATTGGAGGTTCGACTTGAAGTCGAACCTCCAATTACCTCCAATCAAATCCGCACCCCCACAGTCAGCACCACGCTCCGCCCGTCCGAAGGCCATACGCCGGGGCCGGGATAAAACGAGGGGCGTTTGGTGAAATAATGTTCGTCGGTCAGGTTGTTCACGCTCAGGCGAAAAAGCAGATTTCGAACTCGGTATGAAGCATTCAAATCCAGCAATCCATAAGCCGGGACCAGACCTACCGCGCCCGTCGGCGAAGGTTCCACTGTGTTCAATGGGTCGGCAAAAGTCTCGCCCGTATAACTGTACAGGAACGACACGCTCAGGTCTTTGTATTTGAGATTCAAGCCGTTGCGGGAAATCCACTCCGGCACACTTTCCACCCGATTGCCGTCAATGTCGTGGTTTTCATTGCCGACACGGAATTGTGCATCTTGGTATTTGGCATCAAAAAACGCGGTGGAGGTGAACACGTTGGCGCGCACGTTTTCTGCCAACCGAAAGCCATATTCGCCGAAGATTTCCAGCCCGTGGGTGACCGAGTTGCCGATGTTGGTGCGCAGCACATAAAACGCGCCGCCTTCGTCCACCGAGACACTGCCGAGGCGATTGTTGTATTTCAGCCGGAAAACGCCCACATCCCATTTGAAGCCGCCCGCCGCGCCGCGCCAGCCGATTTCGGCATTGTGGCCATAGGCATTTTTCAAATTTTTGTCCGTGCGCTCGAAAATCGAACCGGGGATGATATCCTTAAAAATAACCGGGCGGTATGCCTGCGACCAGCCCGCATAGATAGTTTGTCGGCTGTTTATCACATAATCGGCGCTGAGGCCCAACAAGGGGAAATCATGCTCAACGTCCGTCGGCAAATCTTCCGGGTCGTAGTAAGTCGTGGTGCCGGTCATTTTGGATTGGCCCGACTCGAATCGGATACCGGGACTCACCGAGAGGCCGCGTGTGAGTTGGAATTTATTTTCCGCAAAAAAGGCCACGTTTTGGGTTTTGAAGCGCAAATCGCGCCCCCAGCCGCTTTCGTCAATTGTCAGGTCAAAATCGGAGCCGGTCGTTCCCTTTCCAAGTTGGCGGCGGCGCATATCGTTGTTGAAATACTGAACGCCCGCCACCAAAAGCGATTTTTCTCCAAACAAATCATATTCCTGCAAAAGACGCAATTCGGTGGTGCGGCTGTTGAAATTGTCAATATCCACCTGACGCGGGCTGTAGTCCACGGTCGCGGCATTGATGGTGTCGCCCACGGTAGCCGGGCGGTCGTATATCACGCTGTTGCGCGCACCCAACACAGCGGAGACTGTCCATTGCACACGAGTTCGCGGGCTGATACGCCATTCGGCGGTCAACGAAGGGATATAAATTTCCGGGTTGAAATAATTCCGCGAGCGAGTGGCCTGACGCGGATTTCCCGCAAACATGGCATCGGTGAGCGGGCCGGGTATTTGGTAGAGGTAGTTGGAACGCAAAAGTTCGGCTTTCAACGAGAAATTAGCAGAAGGCATATATTTCAACACCACGCCCTGTCCCTCGTAGTCCGATTCGCTGTTTTCCCGGTAACCATCACTCACGCGTTTGCTGTAAAAAGCGGAATACTGCACTTTCCCGATTTTACCGCCGACGGCGTTGTAGGTGCTGAGCAGGCCAAAAGAGCCGATGGAATTGACTGTTTCAAAACCGACGGCTTTGGTCGTGTCGGGTTGTTTCAACTTGTAATTGAGCATCCCGCCAAACTGAGCCCCGTATTGCAACGCCCCTGTGCCGCGCACAAGTTCGATGCGCCCGACGGCTTCAAACGGCAGGCTGAAATGGCTGGCTGGATAACCGTAAATGTCTGAATTTGTGATAATGCCGTCGGTACGGATATTGAATTCCCAGCCCCGGTGCGGGTCGAGGCCGCGCGTGCTGATGTTAGTTTGGTTGCCCGTGCCATCCATGTCATAGACAAACACGCCGGGGACTTTGGCAAAAATCTGGCGGGGCGTTTTTTCCGCGACGTTGGCATCCACGTTTTCGAGGTTGATGACCTCGCTCTTTTTGCCCGACCACAAGTAGGTGCCTTGCACCTGCGGCAGCCGCGAAATGGTTTCCCGTTGTACCGAAATGTTCACTTCGCGGAGCAATTGCGTGGCGAGGGAATCTTGGGGCGTAGTTTGTGCAAAAACGCCCCCCCATGCCAGCACGGAGGCGAGGCATGATAGTGATTTTTTGTCCATGATATTTATTTGAAAACGAGTGGCAAAGGAACGACTGAGCCATCTTTGAGCCGCCCAAACCACCTTAAAAACCTATTAAAATTAGTCTTGAGGCACGTTGAGCCGGAAGGTGTCCAAAATGCCGGGGTTTCGGCGGACGGGGAGTTTTTGGCCATTTACTTCTATCAATGTGTCCATCTCGTAACGGGCCTCAAAAACAATTATCCCGTCGGGTGACCATTTGTGCAGGTAGCCGTTTTTTTTGTCGTCTTTCAGCTGGACAGTAAATTGGACTTGGCCGTTTTCGTACCAAATCGTGTCACCGCCTTCTCTTTTTCCCGCTGAATAATATTGCACCTCTTGCACCCGCCCGCCGGGGAAAAAAAACACGGTGCGCCCGGTTTGCAGGTCATCTTTGAACCAACGCTCGGCCCTGATTTGCCCATCTTGGAAATAGTCCGTCATCTTGCCTTCTTTTTTGCCATTGACGAGCGGCACCCGGCTTTTTATGTTGCCGTTCGCGAAATATTCTAATCGCTCTTTGTTTGGCGGCTGCGGCGTTTCGCAGGCAATTGCCGATAAAAGCATAACCGCGAAACAAAAAAAACTGCTCAAACGCAGGGAGTTCATGTTGACTCAATTTTGAATGTTAAAAGAAAAGGCCGCTTGGGGCGGCCTCTTCCAAAATCGGTTTTTACAATTTGAAAAATCATTTCTTCCAAGGAAGCGCATTCACTTTGCGGCCAATATTGGTGCCGAGATAAACACCTTCTTCGCAGTCCATGCGGAAATGGACGCCCAACGGCACCCGCGACCAAGCATTTTCTTGTGCCATTTCGAAGAAGCTGCCAAATGTGCGGGGCACACCTTCAAACTCAACGCGGTTTTCATGGCAGCGGTCGGTCATCGAATATGCATACCCGAACACACTTGCCAATGCTTCGGCAGCGGCAGCGCCCATGGTGGAGTGGCCGGAAGGATACGCGGGAAAAGAGGGCGTGAAGCCTTCTTCGCCCGTGAGCGGATTGTACAGCGCGGGTTTCCAGTTCGGGTCGAACACGCGGTTAATGTATGTCTGTGGGCGCTCCACATTGTAAATGTATTTGGAATACCAGCATCCCACAGAAGCATCATTGAGCGCCATGCCGACTTTTGCATGCATCACGATAGCGGTTTCGAGATCGCTGTTTTCCGCTTTCAGCACTTGATTGCCGATGGCAGCCCAACGCGGGCCGGGGCTGAAAGTCAAGTCAACCAAGTCGTCGCTCCAGAATTCGCCCACCCATTCGTCTTCATAGGAAAGCGTCGGTGTGTTTTGTGCATATACTTCCAATGCCTGAGAGTAAAGTTCGGAAGTTGGGCTGGCATCGTAAGGCAGCGGCGGGCGGCACAGTTTGTCGCCTTGGCTGATAGCGAAGGTACGCGCTCCGCCCCATACGCCGCCCATGGGCTTGCCCGGGCCGGGGAATGTGGGCTTCCAGTCGCCGTCTTTGGTGAAGTGATCTTCCCAGTTGTAGCCTTGGAAGGGATCGAGATAGTGGTCGTGTCCAACAGCGTCGGTTTTGGAGTATTCCCAAATGGCCGCAGCGACGGCTTGCCCGTAGTTTTTAGAGCGTTCTATTGTTTCCGCGCTCACACCGTTCTGCGCTTGTGTATAATAATAGTTTTCGAGGGTAGTAATTTTTTGTTTCAAATCGCTCGAGGCATTGGGAAAAAACAAGGGCATGAGATAGCCATAAGAAGCATTCACAACGGTGGGCCAGTGATATGTTACTCCTTGAGCCACATCCGGGATTTGGAGGTCTGCATACAAATTGGCGAGCGAGTTGTACTCGGGCATACCAGTGATGCAGGCTTCATAGGCGGACAGACCCATATAAGCCAACGACCGGGGAGCCGGGCCGGGCCGGTAGCCAGCCGCGTAGCGCTCGATTTCGAGGAAGAGTTCGTTCCAATCGTATGAGACTTTGTGATCGAAATTCTTAACCAAGTTTTCGCTGCCGGCCAAGTTGGCGGCATCTTTACAAGCTGGGAAAAACAATCCCGCCGCCACGAAGACAGCAAGTAAGAGCGTGTAGTTTTTCAAAATTCGCATAATGCGGGAAATTTTTTAAGTTAAACATTCTATTCTGGAAGGGCGAAGAATCCACACAAAGAACCGGCCATGTTCCGTTCAATGGCCTGAATTTTGATTAAAAACTCCTTAAAAAAACAAGTTGCAGTATGTAGAAAGGCTGCTCCAATCATTTCTTGCAAAGTTATTGCTAACCAAACACCATGAAAGTGCTACTGATTGAAGACGAGCCTAAAATGGCGCGTTCGCTAAAAAAAGGGTTTGAGGAACACCTGATAGAGGTGGATGCCGCACTCGACGGCAGTGTGGGCCAACGGCTCGCCGAATCCAACGAATATTCGGTCATCATTTCCGATGTAGTGCTGCCAGAAATAAACGGCCTCGAACTGCTGCGCCAGCTGCGCGAAAACGGCAACCACACACCAGTCATATTGCTCACCGCGCTCGGCCAAACCGACGACAAAGTGAGCGGCTTCGAGGCTGGTGCCGACGATTACCTGACCAAACCCTTCGAGTTCCGCGAATTGCTCGTGCGCGTCCGCGCATTGGCACGCCGCCCGGTGGATACCTATAAGCAGACGCCTGTGCTGCGTTTTGCCGATGTTGAGATGAACTTGGAGACCAAAGAGTTTTACCGCGACGGGCACCGTATCCCGCTTACTCCGCGCGAGTTTGCCCTCATGGAATTTTTCCTGAAAAATCCCGGGCGCGTGATTTCAAAAACCGAAATTTCGGAGCGCGTGTGGAACCTCAATTTTGACACCGGCACCAACGTCATCGAAGTCTATGTCAATTTTCTGCGCAAAAAAATTGACAAAGAATTTTCTAAAAGGCTGATACACACCCAATTCAAAATTGGTTATATCCTAAAAGAAGAATGAACGCGAAGCCAGGAACATGAAAACTTGAAAACTTTTTTATGCAAATCCGCACCAAACTCACCCTGCAATTTATCATCCTCGTGGCGGGCATCTTGCTGATGTCACTGTGCATCATCTACGTCAAATTTCGCCAGATGACAGAGGATGAATTCTACGACAATCTGCGCTCTAAAGCACTGATGACCGCAGAAATGGTGCTGCACAGGGAAGATACATTCAAGCCCTTGGAAGAAAAAAGCGAGGCCGACAGCAGTGCCTCGAAACTCCCTTTCCGGGAGAACGTGATGATTTTCAACACCGACCTGCAATTGGTCTTTGCTTTTGACCGTGCGGCCACGCCGCTCCCCAAAAAGACACTTTCGAGCCTCAAATCGGGCAACGAAACCCGCCTGCAACATGGCAACTTGCTTGCCATCGGCTTGCGCCACACCACGCACAGTGGCCGGGAATACATTGTGGTGGCGGAATCTGTGTTCAATCCCGAAGAGTTGAAGAATCTGCGCAACATCCTCATCGTCACCTTCTTTACGTGCATCGGAATCGTCGCATTGGGCGGGTGGTTCTACGCCGGGCAGGCTATGTCGCCAGTGGCGCGCATCGTCAATCAAGTAGACAAAATACTGCCCTCCGACCTTCGCGCCCGATTGGACGCACCCAACAACCACGACGAAATCTCGCGCCTCGTCGCCACCTTCAACCGCCTGCTCGACCGCATCCAGTTCGCATTTCGAATGCAAAAGAATTTTATCTCCAACGTGTCGCACGAACTGAAAAACCCGCTTTCGGTCATCATATCGCAGCTCGAAGTGGCACTTGACAAAAAACGGCAAGCCGACGATTACCAAGCCACGCTCGCCTCTGTGCTGGAGGATACCCGCGAACTCAGCGACACCACCGAAAAACTGCTCCAACTGGCGCGGGTGTACTCCGAAGGTGCCGACATTGTGTTTGAGCAGGTGCGGCTGGACGAAATCATGCTCCAAACCCGCGCCGTCTTGCTCCGGCTGCACCCAGATTATCACATCTCCTTCGACATAGAAGGAGCACCCGACAGCGAAGACCAACTGTGTGTGCGCGGCAACGAGCCGCTGCTCCGTTCGGCTTTTCAAAATCTCATGGACAACGGCTGCAAGTTTTCGCCCGACAAAAAAGTGGACGTGAAAATCTGGTTTGACCCCGCAGGCCGCCACCACGTCGAAATCACCGACCGAGGCCCCGGCATCCCGGCAAAAGATTTGCAATTGATTTTCCAGCCGTTCTACCGCAGTTCTCAAAACATACACATTCGCGGCTCCGGCATTGGGCTTTCGTTGGTGGACAGTATTTTAAAATTGCACCACATTGCGCTTGAAGTGGCTTCCGCGAAGGGAAAAGGAACCACGTTCAAACTCAGTTTCCCGGCAGCGCAATAGTTGCCTTTTTGCAAAAACCGTTATGAGAAAACTTTTTGCATGGATACTGGCTTTGGCCTTCGCACTACAAAATTGTGCGCCTGAAAAAGCCGTTGAAACCGCCGAGCGCCAAATGGCGACTGAGATGGCGCTTGCCTGGAACGGCTTGATGCTCGAACTCGAGCGTCACACTACCGGGTTTCGCCCACCCGTGAGCGCCCGCACTTTTGCCTATATTCAGATGGCTGCTTATGAAGCGTCCCTGCCAAATTTGGAGGGTTATGCCTCCCTCGAGCACTTTTTGCCCGGCTATTCCACAGCGCAGCCCCCAATACCCGCTGCACAGTTTTATCTCCCTGCCGCGCTAAATATTGCTTATGCCCAAGGCCTCCGCGATTTTTTCCCAACCGCCCCAAAAAACCTGAAAGAAAAAATAGACAGGCTCGAAGCCAAACACGCACATTCTTTTGACAAAAAAATTGACACCCAAAAAATTGTAAAATCTGCTGTGTATGGCAAAGCCGTGAGCAAGGCTGTATGGAAATGGTCGGCCACCGACGCAGAAGGACATGATGCGTTTTTGTTCAATTACGACCGCGATTATGCGCCACCTGTTTGCCCGGGCTGCTGGCAACCCGACAAAACGCACCCGCTCCCGGCGCTGCTGCCCAACTGGGGCAACAC
>CAYZVM010000054.1:0-28705 GCA_964481485.1 uncultured Saprospiraceae bacterium
CCTTGATTCGCATTATTTCTAAAATTCAAGGCACATGGAATGGCGCGCACTTGTTCGGGTAGGGCTTTCCTATAAAAATTGAAGCACAAGTTTTGACTACCCCCGCACTTTAGTCGGGAGGGCGAAAAGCGAACAAATTTGATGGGTTTTAACCCAGAACCTCGAAAAACCATTGGGTTAAAACCCAGAATCATTGGCTGGCGAGTTCCCCCGGCTAAAGCGCGGGGGGTAGTCAAAACACTGGTTTCTACGTCATTGCCCGCGCATTTGATTTTTATAGGAAAATCCTGTTTGTTCGGAAGCAACACTTGGATTTTGCAATCATAAACCATTTCCCCGCTCCAGCACCGCCCGCAACCGCTGCCGCGCCCGGCTCAACCGGCTTTTGGCGTTGTTCACCGTCCAGCCAGTGGCTTCGCTGATTTCTTCGAGGCTTTTTTCATGAAAGTAAAAAAGCCGCAGCGCCGTAGCATCTTCTTTTGAAAGTCTTTGGATAGCAGTTTTGACCAAGCGGGCGCGCTCGTCGCGCAAGAGCAATTGGAGCGCATTGTCGCTGTTTTCCTGCAAAAAATAGACGGGCGATGACTCGGGCGCGTCCAAAGAAACACTCGGCAAACCTTTGACGCGCAATTGGTTGAGCGCAGTGGTGCGCGCGATGCGGCGCAGCCAAGTTTTGAAGCTGCTCTCGCGCCGGAAGTTTGGGAGGAAACGGAATGCTTTGACAAAAGTGTCTTGAGCAGCTTCCTCAGCGTCAGCCCGGTTGCCAGTGACATCCATTGCGATAGACAGCACCATTTTCTGGTGGCGTTTTATCAGCACGGCCATAGCCTGCTGGTCGCCCGCCGTGACTGCGGTCAAAAGCCGTTCTTCTTCACTTTGAACAGGTTGAACCGGCTGCAGCGGGAAAAATGGAGGGTGCTGCTGCGGTGTTTTTTGGAGCGTCGAACTTATCAGGAATTGCGTAAGCATGATTGTTTGTTTGATTTTTTTTTCGACACAAAGATGCCCTGCATCCCTGCCTGATACAGGGCATCTTGAGTGAATAGCATTTTTACATGAGCGGTTGGCGAGGGGTAATGTGTCTGGCTTGGCGCGACAGGGATTTGAGGCGGTTTTTTCGATTTCAAAGATGAGCCACATCGTTGCCAAGCATCAAAAGGATATCGCCGAATCGCCGGTTCGGACGGATGAAATGCCCAAGTTGCGTGCTGAAACTTTTGCCTTATTGGAAGTTCCGCAACTCGTGTTCCCAGCGGGCGCATTCCTCGATGATGTTCACCTCCGTTTTCAACAACGCATCCAACTCGCCGAGCATCATGGATTGTGCGCCGAGCACGGTCGTATAGTTGACACCAAAATCGTAGGCTGCGCCGTAGTTGACACTTTTGAGCGCGTCGTTCAGCGGTGTGATGCGCTGTTGCGCTTGTTGACGGAACTGGGCAAACATGGGGGCGGCTTCTTTCAGCATGGCGGCGGCGACATCTCGGTGCTTCACAAGTGCCTGTTTATGAATAGCCTTCACCTTTTCTGGGTCGTGGTCGCGGCCATACTCGCCCATTTCTATCAACGGTAGTTTTTTGATTTCGGCTTCGGCCCAGGCACGCACTTCGTCGTGTTTTTCCTGATATTTTATTTCCAACGCCGTGTTTGCTTCCAAACGGCTCAGGTCCATAGCGGCCATCGTGTAGTCGCTGCAAAAAGCCCCCCACTCGATGTCCGTTCCGGGGATGGGAGCGGTATTGACATTTGGCGTTCCGTTCACGGGCTTTACGCCTTTTTCTGCCAAGAGTTTGGCTATGTAGGCGTGCTGCTCTTGCTCGCTCATTTGCATAAATTTTTGGGCAAACGCCGGATCGCTCAGCATTTTTTGGGCAAGTTCGGAAGTGGCGGCATCCATCGCGGCGTGCTGCTGTGGGCTGGCGGTGTTCACCGGCTGCGCCACCGGGCGTACGCCTGTGGGGTATTTCGTATAGAATTGGCGCAGCAGTTCTTGCGTCTCGCGGTAGGCAGCCTCGACTTTGGCTGTCCACGATTGGTAATATTGGGCAGCGTTGGCACTGGTGGTGCCGTTGGGGTATGCCCGTTGATAGGCATCGGCGATGGTGGTGGGCGGCGCGGCCAATTCATTGAGCAGCGCGAGGATGTCCGTTTTGCCGACGGGCTGGGCGGAAATGGTTTGGAGCAGGGCGATAGCAAACAAGTTGCTGAAAATCAGTTTTTTCATTTTTTCAAAGCTTCATTTTTGTTGGTTGTTGGAAGTGATACTTTTTTAAAAAGTGTCATTTCTGCGAAATCCGGCGACGAATGGCTACGGCGCTGTAAACGGTTCGGATGCCTGCCCCGCTCACGGCGATGGCGACGATGGCAACCAGTTGTTCGAAGATATTCATAGCTGTGGGTGTTTTTTTAGTTGGAATGTTGAGACAAAAGTCGGGGCATAATCTTCCCAGCCCTGTCGCATTGCGCGACAGAAAAGGGACAATTTGCGACAAGAAGTTGGGAGTAATTGAGGGCCATTTGGGGTCATTTTCAAAATGACCTTAATAATTTTGATGACTCCAAATGGCCCTCAAGGTTCTGAATTACAGCGTTTTCGGTTGTGGCACTACGTTTTTGATGGGCTTCATGGTTTTCATGTAGGCAAACAAGGCCTTCAAATCATCGTCCGTCATTTTGGCGTATCCCGGCCAAGGCATGGGCGGCAAGATGGGGCGGGTGCCGTCCATACCTTTCGACTTTCCCTCGCGGATGGCTTTGATGAATTGCGCTTCCGTCCAGGTGCCGATGCCCGTGTCGTCGGGGGTGATATTGGCGGCGTAAGTAATACCCCATGGGCCAGCGGCGGCAGTCATGCCCGGGCTGAAAACAGCCACAAACCGCTCGCTGATTTGCTTTTTCATATCATCTGCTGCAAAGGGTTCTTCCGCCGGATGTCCCATAAAACGCCGGGCCATATCTGGCACAGGGCCTTGTGGGGTCATATTTTTGGGTGTGTGGCAGTCGTCGCAGCCGAGGATGTTGGAAAGGTACTCGCCGCGCTGTACGGGAGATTCTTTTGTCGTCGCGGTGTCGGCAGTGTCGGTTTTTTCGGCGGGTTGTTGTTGGCAGTTGGTCAGCCCAAAGGCGGCTAACACGAGGACGAGTGCGGGAAAAAGGTTGTTTTTCATTGTGAAATTGTGTAATTGTGAATGATATTTTTAAAAAAAACGCAAACTTACTTTTGCCCTCGACAATTCGTAGGTGATAGTCGTTTTGGCACAACAACTGCCAACAATCCGCCGCGCAACATCACAAGGTCTTCGGATTCGGCACGACGTTCTTTATCGGCTTCACCGATTGCAGGTACGCGAACACGGCTTTCAAATCCTCATCGGTCATGTTGCGGACGACTTCCCAAGGCATCGGCGGCAACAGCGGGCGTGTGCCATCCATGCCTTTCGATTTTCCTTCGCGGATGGCTTTCATGAACTGCGCCTCCGTCCAGTTGCCAAGTCCTGTGTCGTCAGGTGTGAGGTTGGCGGCGTAAGACACGCCCCACGGGCCAGCTGCTGCCGTCAACCCAGGGCTGAATACAGCGACGAACTCTTTGGTAATCAGCTCTTCTTTGCCTTCTGCGGTAAAAGGCTCGTCAGCCGGGTGACCCGAGAAACGGCGCGACATATCAAACTGAGGGCCGTGCGGGGTCATGATTTTGGGCGTGTGGCAGTCGTCGCACATGGCAAAACTGACGAGGTATTCGCCGCGTTTCACTTGGGCTTCTTTGGAAAGATTGGCTTCAGCGGTCATTGGTTTTTCTGTGGATTGTTGTTGGCAGTTGCTCAGCCAAAGGATGGCGGCAAACAGGCCAAGCGCCAGAAATGATTTCGTTTTCATTGCTTAAAAATTTGATAGTGAAAGAAACAGGTTGAAGAGGTTGTTGAAGGTCATTGCGGGTCATTAGGAGTTATTCAAGTTTCCAAACCGTTTTTGGAAAAGGCTCTCATCTCTCCTAATGACCCTCGTTGATGCTTTACTTCCGCGCAGCTGTTACCTTGACGTAGCCCTCGTCCATTTCGCCCCTGATTTCGAGGCTGTTGTCGGTCAGTTTCAAATCATATTCGAGCACCTCGTCGCCGTGGGAATCGAGATGGATTTTGTCGCCAACCACGACATACTCGCCGGTCACGGTGTCGTTGGAGTTGTCTTTGTAAGTGATGCTCCAAGAAAAATCGCCGCTTGTGCTGTTGTCCGCGTCAAATTCCATTTCAGAAGTAGCGATGATGAGTCCTTTGATTTCCACATCATCGAGCACGAAGGATGTCACATTCCATTTGCCATTGAGGCCTTGTTGTTGGATTGGGGTGTCGTCGCTGTCTTTTTTACAGCTGTTGAGGCCAGGCAAAATGAGCAGGAAAAGGGCTATTGCGGTCAGGTTCGTTTTTGAAAGAATGGTTTTCATTGCTTAATTTAAAATTTTGATGGTGAGTGAATTAGGAAAGGTTGTTGGTTGCTGGTTATTGCTACAAACTGCCCACCGCAAACTGATTCAGAGGCTGTTATCGGGGAAATACACACCGTAGCGCCGTTCGAGGTGCTGGACGGTTGCTCTGAATTGGGCGGGCGTAGGCGGCGCGATAAGACCTGCTGCGGGTGTTGCGGTGCTCATTTCGCGGAAAAAATTGGCGAAATGGCCGGGCGTCATTATCATGTGGAACCGGGCTGCCGGGCTCATGATTTTGAAAGCGTGGCGGATGCCGCGCGGGGCAAATACGCTCATGCCGGGCTTGGCGTCAATCACTTGTTCGCCGATGAAGAAACGCACCTCGCCTTCGTGCAAGATGAATGTCTCGTCCTCGTTCTGGTGAATATGTGTGGGCGGCTCGGTACCTGCCAAGGCAGTCATTTCCACGATGGAAAAATCGCCTTGGGTGTCTTCGGGATTGATGATAAATCGAACTTGGTTGCCGTTGTACCAACGGATTTCGCCTGCTGTGGCGACGGGACTTTTTAATGTGGTGGCAAGCATGATTGAAAAAATTGTTTAGTTATGGTTGTTGGTTGATAGTTCTTGGTTGCCGGTTCTTAGTTGTTGGTTTTGAGTTGTTTGCAGTAAATTCCCAGCCCAATTGATGACAACTGGGTACCGACAACCAAGCACCGAATTGAAAAAGCAGCCCATCCCGAACCGCAGAGGATTCGAACTCACGGCATCATCGCCGCCGCTCACGCGGCGGGACAGACTGCGCTCTATGACCTCGCACTTGCGGCAAGGCCTCCTTTGAAAAAAAATGAAAATGCCGGGTGAATTTCGTCAGCGGAGATGGCGGCTGGCGAGGGCAGATTGTGCCGGGAGAACGAGCGCGGCTGACTCGGATTTTTCTTTCCGCGTTTTGCGTGCTGCCGCTAAATACCCGCGACTGCGACGCGGGTGGAAGATTGTTCTCTTTTCATTTCCTTCGTTTTTGTTTTCGATTAAAGGTGTCCTCAATAAGCCTTTTTTTAGTTGTTTTCACGGTGCAAAGGTTGGGGGTTTTCACAGGCCGCGATTGAAAAAAAGCGACATCTTTTGGTTGCTTCGCGTTCTCATTTTCAATTTTTCAAGTCGTTTTCAAAATGGTTTTAAGGCTCGTTTTCACAGTACAAAGGTCTGGGCGATTCACTGCGCAGGATTGAAAAAAAGCGACATTTTGAAGTTGGGTTGATGAAGTTGATGACGCAAAGGTGCGACGGCGTTCAGGGGCGGCTTTTGGTATTTACCAAGATTTTCAGAACGGTCATTTTTGATACTGCAAAGGTGTCCGCCGCATTCCCTGCTCTCCAAAACTGCTTTGACGAATGCCCAAAAGCAAGGGATGAATGACGGCAGCCGTTGGGGCAATCCTCCGCTGTCATGGGATTTTTGAGGCTCCCAAATGGCGCGATTGGGGGTGGGAAAGTTGACGCAACAACTTTCTGATAGCAACCAAATGCGAAAACAAAACGAGCGGCACTATCAGTCCGGGCAACAGCACAAACGGGAAATACAGCAAGGCTACATTGGGCTGCTCGAAAGCAAATTGTTGGAAACGAAACGGCACCGACAACACCCCGTGAAAAGCGATATTGAACAAAAGGCCGAGACAAATAAAATTCCAAACGAGGGCCACTTTGGGGCTAAATCGTTGCTTTTCAATAACAAACCACGCTACCGCAGGTGCCGTCAAACCGGAAATAATGTCAAAATTCAGGCCTTCAAAAGTCATCAGCTGCGGTACCTGCCCGTAGAGGAACAGCCATAGCAGCGTAAATTCGACAGGTACCCGCACGACGTGCAGCCAAGTCAACATTTTCAAATCAAGGCTATCTACGAACGCCCGACCTTTTGCTGTGGCGAACACCCAGATTATCAACAACAAAGGCGGCAGCAGCATCAACATCATGCGGGGCGGCATAGTGTGGGTCACCGTGTAAAAACCTGTGTATGCCACAAAACTCTGGACAACCGTCCACCCCCCAATGATACCGAGGAATGGGTTTGATTTGTGTGCGGCGCGCCAGGCAAACCAAACCGTGAGCAACGTGGTAATTCCAAAAACGACGCTGATGTAAGCAGGCAGATGTTCCATTATTTAGTTGAAATTTTGACAGCACAAAAGTCAAGGTGCTGCTGCTGACAAAATGTGACATTTTGCGTCTCAAATCGGACATTTTGCGACAGCCATGCGGTGTTCTCTCTTTCATCTGTTTCGGAAAAACACCGCGTCCGCCTTGTCCAAAAAACGCTCATCCGAAAATCCGCTGCGATTCGTAAACACCGCGCTGCCGAGGCCAGATTCGGGATACACCCGGAGTTCGCAGTAAAACCCGCCGCCGCCGCCGGCATGATGGGCAAAAGGTTGGCCAGCGAGATTTCCTTTGAACCAACCCAAGCTCATGCCGGATGTTTTGCCGTGGTTCAAAATGTTTTCCTGCCACATCACCTGCTTGCTTGTCGGCGACAAGAGTTTCCCATTGAGTTTCAATAAATCTTGCGCAAAAGCGATGAACGCGCCCGGCGTGCCAATAAGCCCGCCATAGGCCGCGCCGTTGACATAGATGGGCAAAAAACTTTTCCAGCCGTCCGTTTTTTCTCCCATAAAACGCTTTTTGTCCAGCAAAAAACCGAGCAAGAAATTGCCAAAACTCAAGGCTTTTTGGTAGCCGGTCGCCATCTTCCAATGGCTTTGCCGCGTAAAATCAAGATAGCTCGATACCACCAACGGCTGCAGGATTTTTTCTTCCACATATTGCTGATACGGCATTCCCGACACCTTTTCAATCAACCAGCCCAGCGCCACATAGCCAAGGTTGGTGTAGGCAAATTTGTCGTTCGGCTTGGAGCGCGCAGTGGCGTTTTTTTGAAAAATATTTTGGAAAAAACTGCGCTCGTCGAAACTGGCGTGGTCTTCGGCGTGGTGTATCCAATTGATTGGCAGTGGATTGGGCAAACCTGCACTGTGCGCCAAAAGATGCCGTACCGTGATGCCATCGCCGTAAACGAAGTCGGGCAAATGATTTTTCACTGGTTCGTCCAATCGCAATTTGCCCTGCTCCACCAATAGCATGGCTGCCGTAGCTGTGAAAGTTTTGGTCATGGAATAGCCGTAAAAAACAGTTTGGGCATCTACTGGAATTCCTTTTTCGACATCGGCTTTCCCGCCCGAAAACTCGAACAGTATTTCCTCCGCATTGAAAAAGGCGTAGTAGAGGCCGGGTGTTTTTCCGGTGCTGATTTGCTGCTGCAAAAAGGCACTGACTTGCGTGGTATCTGATTGTTCGATTTCGATTGTTTTCATAAATTTAAAATCGGATGAATAGGCAAAATGAATGACGCTGCGGAATAGACGCTCACCCGCGAAATTTGGATGCGGGCGAGGTCAAAAAAATAAGTTGGCTTTTTTCGGCACCTGTATCCCGACGACGATGTTTTTTTGATAAAACGCTTACTGCCAATGTTTTACTTCAGAAATTTTAACAGGTACATTGTGGCCAAGGTTTTGATTTTTCTATGCGCAGCAGCCTCGCCCTGTCAGTTTCAGTGGAGTGGCCTACATTCGCCGTATGCAAACAGCGTACATCAACGCCCGGGTTTTCACGGGCGAAACCCTGCTCGAAAATGCGAGCATCATCGTCCAACACCATCGCATCATCGAAGTCGGCACCTCCGTGCGTTTTGGCAGGGATGTCGAAGTTGTTGATTTGGAAGGGCTTTTCGTTGCTCCGGCACTCATAGACCTCCAAGTTTACGGCGGAAACGGCAAACTTTTCAACAACGAACCGACAGCAGAAACCATCCAAAAAACATGGGAGGCCGCCCGCGCGGGCGGGGCTTCGCATTTCCAAATCACATTATCCTGTTCGCCCTTGGAGACAATGTGGAGCGCCATCGAGGCTTGCCGGGCATATTGGGCAGGCGGCGGTCAAGGGTTGCTCGGATTGCACCTGGAAGGGCCGTATTTCAATGCCGAAAAAAGAGGGGCGCACCCGCTCCAGCACATTCGGCAGCCTAACCCGGCAGAGGTGGCCGATCTCATAAAACGGGGCAAAAATGTGGTGCGTTACATGACCCTCGCACCCGAAAAAATGGACGATGCCTCGCTGGATTTGCTGCTCCGAAGCGATATTCTGATTGCCGCTGGTCATTCCAACGCGACCTTTCGAGAGGCACAACACGGCTTCGAAAAAGGCATCGGGAGGGTGACGCACCTGTTCAACGCCATGAGCGCCTTTCAGGGCCGCGAACCCGGCATGGTCGGTGCTACTTTTGTCCAAAAAACCTGGGCAAGCATCATCGCCGATGGCATTCATTGTGACTTCAACAGCTTGAAAATCAGCAAAGAGCTGCTCCGGGAAAAATTGTTCCTCATTTCTGACGCAGTGACGGAAAGCCTCGTGGGCGATTACCGTTTTCGTTTCTCCGGCGACCGGTATGTGGACGAATCGGGTGTGCTGGCGGGGTCGGCACTCACGATGTGGCAGGCAGTGAAAAACGTTGTTCAATTTGCCGAAATACCACTGCCCGAAGCCCTGCGCATGGGCAGCACTTACCCCGCACAGGTCATCAACGAAGGACACCAGCTCGGCAAAATCGCGCCGGGTTATGCGGCACATTTTGTGGTATTCGATGATGCGCTGGAGCTGCGGAAAGTTTTGATTTGACAAATTTTCACAGATGTCAAATCCGCCAATCATTCATATTCTTACTTTTGGGGATGATTTTTGCCGCGACAGTTGCGGCTTTCGCGCCACCCCAATTTTCCAAAAAATCCACGTTATGCGCCATTTACTGATTTGTTTTTTGCTCATCATACCCGGTTTTGCGACAGCACAAACGGACTCCCAAACGCCCGAAAAACGATGCAGATACCGCCCGTCGCGCGAGTTTTTGCTGGCTCAGGGCGACAGTTGTTTTGACATCACGCGCCGGGAGGCCGAACGGGCTTTGGCCGCCCGTTGCTGGGACGAGGCTATGCTGCTCTACCGTGCGGCCAAGAGCTGCGCCGATGCCAACCAAAAAGTGCGCTCGGAGATGAACAAGTGCATCCAAGTGTGCCGCGACTCCGCCGAGCAGGAATTGCGCGACAGCGAGATGGCGGCCCGCCGCCAGTTTCTCCACGCAGTCGCTGCCAATCTCGCCAACGAATCCAAACAATTGCTGACCAATTACGACCGCTCCACTTCTTACCGATTGGCCGATTTTGCGGGTCAATATGTGGCGCCCGGGCCGAACCCAGCCTGTCTGCAAGCCCTGTTCGACGCGTGGTATTATGTGCCGCCCAATCAAACGGGCGAAGAAAACGAGCGCGAATTCCAAGTGCCGTTTTGCTACCAAATTGACTACGATTTGGGGCGCAACGTGCAAGCCCGTTTTGGGAAAAGAGGCAATTCGTTGATTCTCTATGCTTTTTCTCCAAGCAACCACACGCTGTATTCTTGGGATGCCGAATCGCACAAACCGGGCAAACCGATTCAGATAGAGGAAGGTTATGAGCGGTTCGACATTTCGCCGGACGGCAGCACGCTGTTGTTTATCTCCGAAAACAGCCTCCAGTTTTGGCGCAGCCAATCGGACATTTTTCGGCTCAATGTGGCCAATATAAACCGGTATTGTTTTAGCGCCAGCGGAGACGAATTTTTGTATTTCGACGAAAACGAATCGAAAGTTTTTGCGCTCGAACTGCGCAATGCGTACGCCCAGCGCAAAGGTGAACAACGCGCCACACCACGACTTTTGCTCTCCAATTGGAATGACGAAGTGCTCGGCATGGCATATCACGAAGGGCGTATTTGGCTGGGCGGGCGCGACAGTCTCACGGTGCTGCAACGGGCGGGAAAAGAAACGCAATGGCAAATCGAAACATCGCTCCACTGGGGGCACACGGCTGCATACGCGACTGATTTGCAATTGTTTCCATCGCAACAGGCCGCTTTTTTGTCCAATGCGCAAGGAGCCGTACATATGAAATTGACCGTAAGCGGCGGCCTGCCCCAAGCTCTTGAACAAGGGCGGGTGTTCAAGGGGGTGACTTTGGCTATCCGGCAGGACGCGACCCTAATGGCGCAGGCGCAAACAGACCGGGAACTGCTATACTTGCTCACGGTGGACAGCAGTTTCACGCGGCACGGGGCGTTCCTCCACCCCGGCGAGGAGTTCACGTTTATGAACGGAGCGTTTTCGCCCGATGGCAAATGGTTTGCGGCGGCTACCGACACGGGCGTTTTGAAACTTTGGGCGCTGGCGGAGATTCAAAGCGACGCGGGGATTTCGCTTTATGGGCCGGTTCGCGCGGTGTTCAGCCAAAACGACGATTACTTCTCTAAATACAGCGACGGGATGTTGCAACTTTGTTTGACCGACCAACCGGACAAACCAATTTTCTCGCTCAAAAACATTCCAGAAGACGCGCAGGTGCGGGCTGTGGGGAAAAATTGGTTGGCCTACACGACCGGGGACTCTGCGCTGACGGTCGAAAATGGGCTTTCGGGCAAAAGGTGGGTATTCACAGCAAATACCACAGAGCCGACTGTGGCCATAGATGAAGAGGGGCGGTATGTGGCGTATTCTTCCCGTGCCGATTCGGTGGTGCTTTATTCTTTGCAAAATGGCCAAACGGTGGCGGGCAAAGCGTTGAGCGGCTACATCAACAACCTTTATTTTCTGCCACGTTCGAGCGAAATTGTCATCATACAAAGCGATTCTTCGCTGTACAGCATTGAAAATCAGATTATTGCTAAAATATGGAACCCGCTGTCGCAAACGGAAAAGATGAACACCACGCGCCTGCACGGCTATGATATCAGCTGGGTGGCTATTTCGTCCAAAGGCGACCAGATGGCTTTTTCCGACACAAAAGATATCCGGGTTTTCCGGCTCAACAATTTGCTCGACGAGTATGCCCGCATCCGGCAACACGCCGACCACTTCGTCACCAATATTGCGTTCCATCCCGACGGCACGGCACTGGCGGCAGGCTACGACGATGGCGGAGTCATCGTGTGGGATTTGACGACGAGCGAGCCGCGTTTCCAACTTCACACCAACAAATTTTGGATTGAGGAATTGAGCTTTTCGGACGACGGCAGCCGTTTGCGGATGAAAACTTTGGAGGGTGATCTGTTTGTCAGAGACATCGAACCGGCGCAGATTCGCAAAACCGCGCAGACCGAAAACCGCCGTCTTGTCGCATTCACCCCGGAGCAAATCCGGCGTTATGGGCTGGAAAAAGCCCTTGACTATTCCGGCAAATTCCAACTATTGGCCGAGTCCAAAGATTTGCCGCTCATCCGTTCATTCTTCGAATATTACCGATTGCAGGCGCTCAGCAGCAACAACATCGTGCGGGTGAAAAGTTATTTTGAAAGTGCGTCCAACCTTTTTTCCAAACTCGACGACCCCGTGACACAGAGAGCGCTGCGGCCCACGATGTACGAAATCTACGAGGATTATATCTGGAAATTGCTGCTGCGCGAGAAAAACCAGGAAGCCAATCAAGTGCTGCGCGAGTTTAACCGGCTGTTCGACAAGCCCCTCGTGGCGCTCAAATCCGGCGCGCACACGGCGCTCCTGCGCAATGATTTGCCCACAGCGGCGAGCCAATATGCCGAATGGACGATGCGCTTGTACGAGGACCCAGCCACTCAACCGACGATGTGGGTTGCGCTGGAAAACCTGAAGCAGAAATTCCGCCAACTGGCCGAATACGACTTGCTCCAGCCCAAACAGCTCGAATGTATCTGTGGGCTGTATTCTGAAATATTGGAAATCAACAGTTTATGCCAAGGCAAACCCAGTATTGCTGCCCTTCCTTTCAACAATGAGATGCGCCTGCGCTGGAATATTTTTCAACGGCTCTACACTGCCTCGCGCATCGCCAATCACTCCAAAAAAGCGCAGCTCCTGCAGTCAGCCTTTTCTGATGCTCGTACGCTGCACCGGCAAAACCCTGCGCGTTGGCGCGGCCAATTAGAAAAAACGACACTTGCGCTTGCCCGCGCTTACACTACTTGGGGCATTTTTGAGCAGGAGAATGATTATTCGAAGGTGCTTTACAGCCAGGCACTTCACACTTTGGACACGTTGGGCGTTTTCAAAACCAATGAACAGGAACGGCTCAAAGCACTGGCCGACAACCATTTCAAATTAGGGAATTATTTTCTTGCCGCCGACCAAATCACCGAGGCAAGCCGCCAGTACAAGCTCGGCTTGGAAGCCACTGAGCATCTGCTGCGCCTCGCGCCCGCTGATTCGCTCTCTGCCTATCGCAATGATATTCAGGCTTCTTTGCTGACTCAGCTTGGCTCGGCACAACTGCTCGAGGGCAACGCGCCCGCAGCCAGGGCTTCTTTCCAGCAGGCGTATGATGCGCTGATTTATGGGCTCAATTCGTTTTACTTTGGCCACGCTGCTTTGCTCGAAGGCAAAGAGGATGAAGCGATTAGCCAATATCGCGGCGTTTACAACGAAGTCCAGTTGGGTCTGGTTTTGTTCGATATCAGCCGCTTGGCAGCGCGTTTTCCCGAACGCCGCGCCCGGTTGGAATTGTTCATGCCGCGCTTGCGCGACACCATCCTCCGCCAACATCCTGAAATGTCGCCAGATGCGATTGACTATTGGAATGCCTCGTATCATGCCGCCGATGCCAAAGCAAAAAAACAATGGGGTGCTGCGCTCGAATGGAGCATCAAGACCATGACCGCTGCGGAAAAACTGGCCAATCAGCCCGGAGCCTCCATTGATTGGAAAAACCGCTACCTTGATATGACGCTTTCGGTCGCTTTTTACTATCTCCATCTGGCCAAAAGCGACCCCGAAATGTTCGCCAAATCAATCCAGCAATCAGAACAGGCAGAGAACTATGCGGCGCAGGAACACCCTTACTATGCTTATCGCAATTGGTTCAAAACCAACCTTGCCCACGCATATTTGTTGCGCAATCGCCCCGGCGACCGCAAAGCTGCTATTGATATTTATACCGATTTTTTGAAAACATCCAGCTATGACGGGGTGGACAATTGGGAACTGCTGCAAAAGGATTTTCGCGACGTGTACCGTGCTGGTTTGGAATGGCCTGGCTTGGAAGAGGTCATTGGAGAAATAAAACCAGCCGACATCGAACTCAGCCCAAAAGAATGGCGGGAGATGGGAATTTTGCCCCCAGGGAACTGAATATTTGCAGATGCTGCAAAATGGAGGCGAAAAAACCGTTTGCCGTCTGCCCTTCACCGTCTGCCGTAGTTCATTACCTTTGCCCGCCAACTATTAAAAGAACATGACTTCTGCCGAACAACTGTTACAGGAAACAGAATCGTACATCACTGATTATTTTGCCAAACACATCTCGTCTGAATATGTCTTCCATGATTTGGAACACACCGTTCAAACAGTAGCCGCTGCCCGCACGCTTGGTGAGGGTTTCCAATTGGAAGAACGGGATATGCTGCTGCTGCTGTTGGCTACATGGTTCCACGACACAGGTTATTCCGAAGGGCCCAAAGAGCATGAGGAGCGCAGCTGCAACAACGCCGACCACTTTTTGCGGGGAAAAATATCCGACGCGGAATTGCAAACTGTGTTCTCGCTTATCCGCGCCACCAAAGTGCCGCAAGCCCCCCAGACTGTACTGGAACAAATCATCTGCGATGCCGACCTGAGCCATCTCGGCATGGAAATTTATTGGGACCGCACTGGAAAATTGCGACAGGAATTCATCCTCGCCCGCAAAACGGTGATGAGCGAGCAGGACTGGGTGGACTTTGAGCTCAATTTTATGCTCAACCACAACTACCACACCGCCGTCGCCAACGAATTTTTCAACAAACGGAAAGCCAAGCACATCCAACAGCTGCTCAAACAAAAGCGCCGCCTCAACCCCGACCAAGCAGCCACCATGGAGGAACTGGCATTGGTGGACGACAAAGACAAAAAGAACGACATTTCCAAAATACTGAAAGAAAGCGAGAAAGAACTCAAACAAGCTAGAATGGGGCGCGGCGTGGAGACGATGTACCGCACCACTTACCGCACCCACACCAACCTCAGTGCGATGGCCGATAGCAAAGCCAACCTCATGCTCTCCGTCAACGGTATTGTCATTGGCATTGTTGTCAGCAGTATTATTCCAAAATTGCTCGAAAAATTCGACCCCCGTCTTGCTATCCCCACTGGCATCCTGACCATTTTCTGTCTTGGCTCCATGATATTTGCCACATTGGCCACTCGCCCCAAAGTGACCGAAGGGAAAGTGACCCGCGAATCCATCAAACAGCGCAAAGCCAACTTGCTCTTCTTCGGCAACTTTTACAATATGCCGCTCGAGGATTTTCAATGGGGCGTGAACGAAATGCTCAAAGATTCTGACTTTCTGTACAGCTCCATGAGCCGCGACCTCTATTTTCTCGGCAAAGTGCTGGCTCAGAAATACCACTACCTGAGCATCTGCTACAATATTTTTATGTACGGCCTCATTGTTTCAGTGGCAGCATTTGCCATAGCGTTTGCCGTTTAAAAGGTTTCGAGTTGCTGGTGGATGGTTTATCATCCCACCCAAACCAGTAACCGGCAACCAGTAACCAGTAACTATTTTACAGTGTCCGCACTCGTCATCATACCCACCTACAACGAACGCGAAAACGCCGAAGCCATCATCCGGGCGGTGTTTGCCCTGCCTGAACCCTTCCACGTCCTTATCGTGGACGACGGCTCGCCCGACGGAACGGCACAAATCGTCCGCGACCTCCAACCTGAATTCCAAGACCGGCTGCACCTGCTCGAACGCCGAGGCAAACTCGGTCTGGGAACTGCCTATATCGCCGGGTTTCGTTGGGGGTTGGAGCGTGCTTATGACTACTTCTTCGAGATGGATGCGGACTTTTCACACAACCCCACCGACCTGCTTCGCCTGCTCGCCAAATGCCGCGACGAAGGTGCCGATGCCGCCGTCGGCTCGCGCTACTGCCCCGGCGGCAAGGTGCAAAACTGGCCCAAAGACCGCATCTTCCTTTCCTACGGCGCTTCGCTCTACACCCGTTGCATTCTTTGGATGCCCGTGGCCGACCCGACTGCGGGCTTCATCTGCTACCGCCGCAAAGTATTGGAAACGATGGATTTGAGCAAAATCCGCTTCATTGGATATGCCTTCCAAATCGAAATGAAATACGCAGCCTATTCGCTCGGCTTCAAAGTGCGCGAGGTGCCCATCACGTTCAAAGACCGTGAAAAAGGCCAGTCTAAAATGTCGCTGCACATCATTCGCGAGGCGATGCTGGGAGTGGTGCAGATTCGGTGGCGGGGGATGTTGGGGGGGTGGAGCAAGTAGCGGCAGTGAACATTGTGCAGATGGCTTATTTGAACAGAAAAAACAATTTCATGTTTTAATGTCAAAACACCTAAGTTTGCGTCATGAAATTGGAAGTCGAACTCAAAAGCACCAAACCCCTGCAGCCCCGCCAACGCGCCGTGCTCAATATCCTTTTCACTGCCAGTTGGCTTGATTGCCAGATTACCCGCCAATTGCGCCCCTACGGCCTCACCGCCCCACAGTACAACATCCTGCGCATCCTCAATGGCAGTTTTCCTAAAGGACTTTCTGTGCTCGACATCAAAAGCCGGATGCTCGACCGCAGCAGCAACGTGAGCCGATTGGTGGAAAAACTTCGTATCAGCGGACACGTGGAGCGTGTGCCGCACGCCGAAGACCGTCGTATGGTCATCGTAACCATCTCTGAATCAGGCAAAAATACACTCGCAGACATCGAGCAAGCACGATTCATGGACGGACAAGGCATCCCCGGCAGCAAACTTACCGAAGCCGAAGCACTGGAATTGTCGCACTTGCTCGACAAGTTCCGGGAGTAAAAAGTGGGCGATTTATGGATTCCACACCAGCCCGAAAACCAGTGTGGAAAAGTTTATCCTGCCCCACTTTTGCATATCGTGGAATGGCTTTTATATGTTTGCCCCACGCATTTTCATCCCGCCCGATTTTCCCGAACCAAAACCTGTTGGCACCTGTTTTGCCAATCTAACAGACCCCAAGTCTGTTCATCTAACTTCTTGTTTATGAATTCTACCACACCTGCCATTGGCGGTGTTCCTTCTGCAGCACAGCATTCTATGCTCACGCTTGACCTTTTCACACCCAACGATGATGCTCGCCCTGTGTTCCTCACAGGCACTTTTAACGGCTGGACAACCCGCGACGACCGTTTTGTCATGTCGAAAATAAAGGACGGCCACTACCAATATACTTTTAAAGAAATCCCGCACACTGGCGAACCCTTTGAATACAAATATGTGAAGGGCGGCTGGGAGGCCGAAGAACTCGGCCAAGATGGGCACCCGCCCGTGAACCGCCGCATGGAGGTGCCACGCGGAAAAGTCGCCGATGTGGTGCCGCGCTGGAAACAACATTCTGCGGGTTACGACCCACAGTTTTATCCTGATATTCAGATAGTTGCCAAACGATTCAACGTGCCGCAACTCCGCCGCCGCCGACGCATTGCGGTGCTGCTTCCCTGGAATTACCATCAGACCGACCGCCGCTACCCGGTGCTTTATTTGCAAGACGGCCAAAACCTCTTTGAGGACAGCGCCCCGTTTGGTACTTGGGGCGTGGACAAAAAATTAGCTGCGCTGGCTCAACACGGCAAGGGCGATTTTATCGTGGTGGCCATAGACCACGGTGGCAAAGAGCGCATCAAAGAATTTTCACCTTACGACTCCCAGCGCTGGGGCGAGGGGCTGGGTCGCGAATACGCCCGTTTTCTTGCCGAGACGCTCAAACCGCACATTGACAAAAACTTCCGCACGCTGCCCGACCGCGAACATACGGGAGTGGGCGGCAGCAGCATGGGCGGTCTCATCAGTATTTATGCTGGGCTGATGTTCCCCAATGTGTATTCCAAGTTCATGATTTTTTCGCCCTCTTTGTGGGCTTCGCCCAAAATTTACTTCGAGCCGATGTACTTCTCGCATTTTGATTCGCCTACCAAAATCTACCTCTACGGCGGCGGAAAAGAAGGTGCGGGCATGGTGGCGAATTCCAAAAAATTCAAAGATGCGGTGGAAAAACGCGGGATGCGCCCCGACCTGCTCCATTTCAGGCTGGAGACAGACCCTGATGGGCGCCACACAGAATCCCGCTGGGGGCAGGAATTTCCACGGGCTGCGGAGTGGCTGTTTGGGTAGTTTTTTTATACAAAAAGAAAGCGGCGCAATGAGTTGAACACTCGCTGCGCCGCTTTTTATTTTTCTGAAAATCAAATCAATAGCGATAGTACTCTGGCTTGAACGGGCCTTCCGTTTTCACACCGATATATTCGGCCTGGTGTGGCTGAAGTTCTTCCAATTCAACACCGATTTTGGCGAGGTGCAGGCGTGCTACTTTCTCGTCCAAATGCTTGGGCAACATATAAACTTTGTTCTCGTACTTTTTGGCATTCTGCCAGAGTTCGAGTTGTGCCAACACTTGGTTGCTGAATGAGTTGGACATCACGAACGAGGGGTGGCCCGTGGCGCAACCGAGGTTCACGAGGCGGCCTTCAGCCAGCACGATGAGGTCTTTGCCATCCACGTTGTAAATATCCACTTGCGGCTTCACGGTTGATTTGGTGTGGCCGTATTTTTCATTGAGCCAAGCCATATCTATCTCATTGTCAAAGTGTCCGATGTTGCACACGATGGTTTTGTCGGTCATCAAACGGAAGTGTTTTTCTGTCACGATATCGCGGTTGCCCGTAGCTGTCACCACGATATTGGCGCGGGGAATAGCATTCTCCATGCGCTTCACCTCGAAGCCGTCCATAGCAGCTTGCAGGGCGCAAATGGGGTCAATTTCCGTGACAATCACGCGAGCGCCAGCGCCGCGCAACGATGCCGCCGAGCCTTTGCCCACGTCGCCATAGCCAGCCACGACTGCTACTTTTCCGGCCATCATAATGTCGGTAGCGCGGCGGATGGCATCCACGAGGCTTTCTTTGCAGCCGTATTTGTTGTCGAATTTTGACTTCGTCACCGAGTCGTTGATGTTGATAGCGGGCATCGGCAGGGTGCCTTTTGCCACGCGCTCGTAGAGGCGATGTACGCCCGTTGTGGTCTCTTCGGAGATGCCGCGGATGTTTTGCACCAGTTCGGGGTACTGGTCGAGCACCATATTGGTCAAGTCGCCGCCGTCGTCGAGAATCATGTTGAGCGGTTGGTCATCTTTAAAGGCAAACAGTGTTTGCTCGATGCACCAGTCGAATTCCTCGGCGTTCATGCCTTTCCATGCAAAAACGGGGATGCCTGCGGCAGCAATAGCGGCGGCGGCGTGGTCTTGCGTGGAGAAAATATTGCAGCTCGACCAGCTGACTTCTGCGCCGAGTTCCACCAGTGTTTCTATCAGTACGGCAGTCTGAATCGTCATGTGCAGACAGCCGGCAATGCGGGCGCCTTTGAGCGGTTTGCTCGCTCCGAATTCTTCGCGCAGGGACATAAGGCCCGGCATTTCGGCTTCGGCGAGTTGGATTTCTTTGCGCCCCCATTCGGCGAGGGCGATGTCTTTTACTTTGAATTTGGGGCGCGTTTCAGTTGCAACAGCCATTTCTTGAAAGTGATGAGTGATGAATGATAGGTGAGGCGCTGGGGAGGCAATTGTTCGGCATTTGGGCAAGTGGTTCCTCCGAAACAAAACATCGTTCGGTTTGGTTGACAAAAATGCGGCGCAAAGGTAGGGATTCGGGCGGGGAATTTCCTTCGGAGCCGAAAGATTGCGGGAAAACAGGGGCTGGGAAACCCTATTTTTTTAATACGCGCTTCACCGTTTTCCCGGTGTTCTTCTGAATTTCAACAAAATATACCCCATTGGGCTGCTCGCTCAAGTCAATCAAGCTGCTTTCCGAAAGATCTTTTTCTAAAATGATACGTCCTGTGAGATCCCGCACTGCGACTGTTCGTTCACCATTCACTTCGCCTTTCAGCCAAACGGGGCCAGTTGTTGGGTTCGGGAAAATATCTGTATCGTCTTTTTGGCCTGTCAGGACGCTCACTATGCTGGAGTATTTAAAATTCCCATCAAAATCTACTTGCTTCAGCCTATAGTAATTGAGGCCTTTTGAGGGTCGATGGTGCAGAAACTGATAATTGTTTGTGACAGATGTTGTGCCATTGCCCGTCACCGTTCCGATGGTTTGAAAATCGCCCCCTTCGGGCTGATGTTCCACGAGAAAGTGGTCATTGTTTTTTTCTGCGGCTGTTTGCCATGTCAGCAGGATTTCTTGTTCATTGCGAACACCCCTAAAAAATGTCAGTTCGACGGGCAACAGGGCACACGCGGCTTCTACCTGCGGCACGGAGTTGCATCCCGTGGCATTGTTCGAGATGACCGCTGTGCCAGGGCCGTCCAAAAAATCGCATATCCCCTGCGCTTCGCAGCTGCTTAGCGAGCCGTTGGACGCAATGGTAAGTGTTCCGCCTACCGACGAGAGATTGCTAAAATCAAGGATGCTTGTCAGCTGTGGGTTATTGTCAATACTAAAAATGCCGCCCACCGTGCTCAGATTCCCAAATGCGCCCAAACTGCTCAACGAAGAGTTGCCCGCAATCTCAAAGCTCGACGGCACTGTGGTGAGTGTCCCGAAACCGTTGATTGTGGTCATGGCGGGATTGGAGCCGATAAAAAAATAACTTCCAATGGCCGTGACGAAGTCCAGCGAATTGACCGCTGACAGGCTGTTATTGTTGTTGATCGCCAAGAACCCATTGACATAATCGGGGCCGACCTCTGTGAGGCTGTTCAATGCCGATATGTCGGTCAGAACAGGATTGAAAGAAATATTCAGGTAACTGCCCAAACTAGGTATCGGCCCCATGCCATCAAGGGTAGCCAGCAGGGCATTCCCTTCGATGGAAAGATGGCCTCCTAACCAACTAAGGTTGTCCAAACCCGCCAAACTCGTGAGCGCATCGTTGTTTTCGATTTTCAATTCTACACCAATACTGGTGAGATTGCTCAGCCCGCTCAAAGAGGACAGCATGGGGTTGTCGCGCAAAATGATGCTGTTTGCAGTAGTCTGTAAGTTTGAAAGGCCATTGAGGTTAGTAATACTGGCACCAGTTATCGTCAACAGGGTGGACAAATCAGTACAATTCGGAAAGTCAACCGGAAAATTATCAACTTGGGTTTGGGTGCTGAGCAACAACGGAGAAACTGGGCATTGCGCATTGGCAGCATTAACAGCCCAAAAAAGGCAAAGTGAAAATGTAAAGTGTTTGTACATGGGAAATGGGATTGAAGTGAAATAAGTTGTTTTGAAAAAAAGCAGCCTCTGGATGCTGCTAACTCAGCACCAAAAGGCGCGCAAATTTACCGCATTTTCGATAACTGCCACTCGCACAAGTGTTAAGATACAGGTCAGGTACACAGACAGATTCTTGGCGATCACAACAAGACGGAAGGCGTAATTTTGCCTTCACAACACTCTCCAACATGGGATTCCGCTCTGCTATCATTCGCCCTTTTGCAAAAAGTATCGCTCGCTCTATTGACCGTTGGTCTGCCGACGCGGTCGTGCGGCAAGAGAAAATTTTTCAAAACTTAATATTCTGCGCTACCGAAACAGCCTTCGGGCGCGACCACGGTTTTTCCAACATCCGAACGTACGAAGATTTCAAAAAAGCCGTCCCCATCCGCGACTACGAGGGATTGAAAAATTATGTGGAAAAAATAAAAAATGGGGAAAAGGATGTGCTGTGGCCGGGTGTGCCGGCCTATTTCGCCAAAACTTCCGGTACCACTTCGGGCGTGAAATATATCCCCATGTCGAAGGAGAGCACTCCGCTCCATTTCGGCACGGCCCGGAATGCCACGTTCAACTACTTTGCCTGCACCGGCAACGGTCGCTGGCTCGATGGCAAAATGATTTTCCTCTCCGGCAGCCCCGAACTCGACGAAATTGCGGGCATCCCCACTGGGCGATTGAGCGGCATCAGCAACCACCTCGTGCCCGGGTGGCTGCGCACCAACCAACTGCCCTCGTGGAACACAAACTGCATTGAAGATTGGGAGGAAAAACTCGAACGTATTGTGGATGAGACGGTTAACGCCGATATGCGGCTCATCTCCGGTATCCCGCCTTGGGTGCAGATGTACTACGAACGCCTACTTGAGCGCACGGGCAAAAGCACGGTGAAAGAGATTTTTCCCAACTTCTCGCTCTTCGTGTATGGCGGTGTCAATTTCGAGCCGTACCGCACAAAACTTGAAGCGCTCGTGGGCAGCACGGTGGACAGCGTGGAAACCTACCCGGCCTCGGAGGGCTTTATCGCGTTTCAAGATGTTTTCAGTGGTGGCACGACTTCGAGTCGTGCCACCACTGACGCGGGCCTTCTGCTCAACGCCGATGCCGGGATGTTTTTCGAGTTCGTGCCGGCCGACGAAATTTTCAGCGAAAATCCGACCCGGCTCTGGCTCCGCGACGTGGAAATCGGGGTGAATTATGCCCTCATCCTCAACACGAATGCCGGGCTGTGGGGCTACAACATCGGCGACACTGTGCAGTTTGTGAGCAAAAATCCGTACCGCATCGTCGTCACCGGGCGGGTCAAACATTTCATTTCGGCATTTGGCGAGCACGTCATCGGCAAGGAAGTGGAAGAGGCGCTGATGCCGGTGGCGAATGCTGCCGGCGTGCGCATCGTGGAGTTCACCGTCGCGCCGCAGGTCAATCCGCCAGAGACGGACTCGGGACTGCCCTACCACGAGTGGTTCGTCGAGTTCGACAACCCGCCCGCCGACCTCGCCTCATTCGCCGCCGATGTGGATTTGTTGATGCGGGCACAGAATATTTATTACGACGACCTGATTACGGGGAATATCCTTCGCCCATTGAAAATCAGGGCCTTGCGCCGGGGGGCTTTTCGCGAGTATATGAAATCGCAGGGAAAATTGGGCGGGCAGAATAAGGTACCGAGGCTGTCGAACGATCGGAAAATCGCGGAGGTGTTGGAGGGGTGGAAGGTGTGAATCACGCCCGCACACGGCTGTCATTCCGAGCGCAGCGAGACATCTGAGAAGCACACTGCGAGCGGTTTCCACAGGTTCCGGCACCGTTCCTAAACTTGGGTTTTTATAAAGTTTTCGCCGCTAATTTGAAAAAAAACACGGGCCTAACACCCCGGTTTGGGCCGAACCTATACCTTTGGCTCGAACATCGTTCACTTCTAAACGCTATCCTATCATTATGAAAAAATCGATTTTCACGCTTGTGCTTGCACTCGGCTGTTTCGTGGCGGCTTATTCGCAAAACTACAATTCGGCCATCGGCCTGCGGCTGGGTTATCCGGTGTCAGTAACCTACAAACATTTCATCTCCGAGCCGGGCGCCATTGAGGTATTCGCCGGCTTTCGCTCTTACAGTGGCTATGGTTGGTTCAACATCGCTGGGGCTTATGAGCACCACTTTCCAATTTCTGGCGCGGAAGGCCTAAACTGGTATGTGGGAGGTGGCGCTTCTGCCTTTTTCTGGAATTTCCGCAACTCATTTATAGGCGACCGCGGTACATCCACCAGTATCGGCATTTTGGGCGTGCTCGGTTTGGATTACAAATTTGAAGACGCGCCTGTCAATCTCTCCGTGGACTGGATGCCCCTTATTTTTCTGAATGGCTATGGCAGCGGTTTTGGTGGAGGCTATGGTGCATTGAGCGCCCGTTATGTATTGAAATAGAGGGGGGGGGGACGCCCATTTTTAAAATCAAAAATCCCTTTTACCGACTATCGGTAAAAGGGATTTTTGATTTCATTGCTGTACTTAACGTCAATTTTTGCCGCCGCCACTGCCTGGGGCGGGGGTGGCAGTGCCGGGAGATGTAGGCACCACAGAGCCGTCTTTACCAAAGGAGTCTTTCATCTGCATGATATTCTCGCGAGCAGTTGTATCCGTTTCAAGTTCGAGCCATTTTTCGATGGCAGGGTAAAACTTGTCGGATTCGTTTTTCACCAGATAGCAGTAGGCCAAATATTGATAGGCAGGAAGCAGCTCCTTTTTGTTCTTTTCCTTATCTGCGCTGGCGATTTCGGCGTACTTCTCGTAATACTCGCGGGCTTTGCCGTATTGATTGGCTAATTCTGGGTTGGCTTCAATTTCCGTCCCTGAGGGGTCTTGCTGTCTGGCGGCTTTTGCTGCCCAGAGCCAGCCGATGCCAGCCGTAGGTATCAGCTCGGTGATTTTTTTGAATGTTTGCTCGGCATGGACGTAGCGCAGGGTGTCGTCTTTGCAATAGTATTGCGCCACGCCTAAATAGTACATATCGGCTGCTTCGTCCGACTTCGGCGTCGGCACAGAGTCATAGTACATTTTGAAAGCCTCGGCCGATTCGCAGTTCATGCGCTTGGTGTAATAGATTTTTGCGATGTCTTTGTAAAGTGGCCAAGCAGTTGTGTCCATCGAGATGGCTTTTTTCAGATTGCCGATGGCCTCCAACGTATCGCCTTTGGTTTTTAATTGGAAATTGCCGAGATACTGGTAGTCGCTGGCGATGATTTTGTCTGCGGGAGCAGTTTTGAAATAGTCTTTCAATATCTCCAAGCCGCGCTCGTATTCTCCGTTGTCGTAGTCGCAGTAAGCTTGCAGACGGCGCAAGTAGTTTTTAGAGGGGTCTTTTTTCAGGATTTTTTCTACCAATTCGCTACATCCCTTGCAGTCTTTGGTGATGTAGAGGCTATTGGCCAACAGCATTTCATCTTCGATTTTCACCTCAGTGCCGTTGTTTACCAAATCTTTGAGTGCTTGGGTAGCTTGTTCCCACTTGCGGCCAAAATAGAGATGCTCCGCTTTGGCGCGCAATGCTGGGGTGTAAGTTGGAGCCACGGCGATAGATTTATCGAAATAATCCACGGCTTTTTCGGGCAGTTTGGCGGCTTTGTACACCTTTGCCAACATGAGTTTGGGCAGAGGGTTTTTGGGTTCGAGTTGTTCTGCCAATTCGTAGTTCTGGGCTGCCATACCGCCATTGCCTTGTTCTTTGTAGGCATAGCCCCGCGCCATCAGTGAGGGAATGTTTTTGGAATTGTAGTCAAGTGCGGCATCGAGCAGCTGCACTGCGCGGGTAAGGTCGGGGCGATTGCTACCCTGTGGGATGTAGTAGATGTAGGACTCGCCGATCTGGCGGAGGACATCAATATCTTTTTTGCCTTTTTTCGCCGCTCGGCTGAACTGTTCGCTAGCTTCGGCGGATTGGCCTTTCAGCAACAGCCCTCTCCCCAAAGCAACAAAAGCCATAGGAACATCTGTTTTTGCATTGAAGGCGGCATCGGTCAGTTCCTGCGCCTTGGCTTTGTCGCCTTTGGCGAGGTAGGCATTGGAAAGGGTCAAGAGGGCATCTTGGTCGGTAGGGTCGGCTTTGGTGAGCGCAGTGTAAATGCTGATCGCTTTGTCCCAATCTTCCAGTTGCATGGCGGCCAAGCCGTCAGCGCGGGTTTGGGCGATGGCGGCTTGTGCGTACACGATAGTTGCCAAAAGGAGGGCTTTTCTCAAGAGATTTGTCATTGTTCGGAAAAAGTTTGTTTAAATAACTGCGTGTGCGTGTTCGTTTTCTTTCAGCCGCAAAGTTCCACTTTTAAGATGCTTTATTTCAAAAAAATCCACACGGCATTCTGGTTAAGGGCGATTAATTCTTACAAGGTTAACATTCAAACAGGGCTTTTTGCTGCGCCAATGTGTGAAAAAGTCGTTTTCAGATGTGAACGCCCATTGTGAGTGAGCAAACAGAAAGCCCTCATTATTCAGCGTGTCACTTGGATGAGCCGGGTGACGGCGTTGGCGGGCAAAAGGCCGTCTTTGAGCACGATGCGCTGCCCGTCGCCAGCGAGGTAAGAAGCAAAACCCAGCCCCAGCCCCGGTCGTGCCTGCGCGTTGATGACATACACCGTGCGCTTGTATGGATACCAGTCCTTGGCCAAATAGGCTTGGTAAGGGCCATAGCCTTCTTCTCCAGCGGCGGAAGCAATGTCGGCGAGTTTTATCGTTTTCAAAAAATTTTGCACCCCGCTGTCATCCGTATCAGAAATCCAGTTGGCGCTGATGATGCCGAGCGCATTTTTGTTTTTGCCCACATAGTCAATAACTTCTGCGTTGGTTTTTAGCGCAGAAGCATTCGGCGAAAGGGCCGCACCCGCGATGATAGAGTCTTTCACATAACTCACTGTGCCAGAAAGCGGATGGTCGAACACTACCTGAATATCAGCCAGCGGGGACTTGGGGTTCAACTCTTTCCATTTTGTGATTTTGCCCGTCAAGATGTCTTGAATCTGCGACCGTGTGTACACGGTATCGCGATTGTCGGGGTGGAGGATAAAGGCCAGCGCATCGTAGGCGATGGGGGTGATTTTGGGGGTGAAGCCGCGCGACCGGAAGTATTTGAGCTCGGCAGAATCTAACTGGCGGGTGATGACGATGACCTGAATGGAGTCGCGAATAAGCGCCGCCACTGCTTCGCCTTCAGACACATAAAGGGCGTTGATTCTGGCGCGTTTGTAAATACTGTCGAACACGTCAATAGATGTCTCGATGATGGGTCGGTAGCCGTCGTCGGCCATGATGGTGATTTCGCCAGTAGTAGGCGTGTCGAGCGATTTGCCGCTCTTTTCGGCGGACGGCCCACAAGCGACGATAATCGCTGCGATGATGAATAGCAAGGGGATATGTTTCATAATTTTGATTTGAAAGTTTAGGCAAAATTTTTCCTTGCGAACGAGGACTCGCAAAGTACTTGGTGTGGATAAAACAGTTTTTTTTGCTAAGGGATTTCTTTTTTTCAAAAATATTCGGAATAAACGCGCCATCCGCGAAACAAGCCGTAGAGCAACACCATGACGGCAAAGATATTTCGGAATTGGGATGGTATTTCGGGCAAGAAATTTTTGTCGAGCAGCAGGTATGCGCCAAAAAAGGCAAAAAATATTGCCATCGCCATGCCCATGATGAGCATCGGGTTGCGAAAGCTGCGGCGGTTGCGGATGCGGTCGTCAGTTGACATGAACGGAGGGTGTTAGAGTGTGAAAGCCGTTTTTTTACAGATGCGAATTTCGGGAAAAATGGTGGGATAATCGAAAAGGAAATATCTGCGAAATGCTTCCGTGCAAAAAAATAGCCGCCCCGCAAATAGATTTGCGAGGCGGCTTCCAGAAAAAATCTTTGTCAGCAAAAAAATGCTACCCGCGTGCTAAGTACAGCAGATTGTGCGCAGGGTAGAAAATAGAGCTTTCAAACAAGCTGCTATTAACCACAGCGCTGGCAGGCACGATGGTGCCATCGGTCAGCGTAAGGTCACACTCGATGTACAGATAGCTGCCCACCGCGATACTGGAAAGGCTGGTGTTGGTAGCGGCCAAAATTTCGGTGAGCGGAATCGAGAACGAAGCTCTCGGATACACACCGTCAGTCGGTACAGCAAATGCGCTTCCCGCCACAGTGGCTACACGCACGCGCGGGCCAGTTTCGGTGCCGCGAGCAAACACGTCCACTTGCACGAGGCTGCCCGGGTCTTCGGCTTGAAAATCCGCATCGAATTCAAAGGCCTCTCCTGCGGGATCCAAGTTCACATTGAAGGTATCTACTGCGCCGCGAAATATCAGCGGGTAGTCAACCAAATTGTCGAATGCGGTGCCACGCAGGGCGATGATAGACCCTTTTGTAAGTTTTTCCAGCTGGAACGGGTCTTTCTCCTCGTCGGTGCAGGCAAGGGAAAAGAGCAACAAGCCGAACATCAACATTGAAATATGTTTCATGCTAAATCTTTGTTTTAATGAACGATGAATGAGCGGTTTTGCGGGGCTTCCAATTATTTGAACAGGTTGTCGGGATTGTTGTCCCAAAACACCTTGTTCACTACTGTCACTATCTTTTGGGACGCGGAGCTGTTCAGGTTCACAAAGTCAGCCGGGTAAATCAGCGAGCGCAAGAAAACGCCCGGGCTGGCTGCCCGCATCGGCTGAATATCAGCAGGTTTGGCCGTTCTCCGGTACAGATTGTACCCTTCAATGCCGTTGCCCCACAGCGCGATGTAATATTCTTTCGCAATAACGCCCAACTTAGCATCATTGTCAGCAGCGGCGGCGTAGAGTGCGTTCACGGCATTGATGTAATCCGTTTCGGAAGGCTCCAGTCCAGCTGGCAGCGACTGGCCTTTGGCGTTGGCAAAGTTGCGTACCCTGGCGATGGATTTTGTGACTGCCGACTCCAACAGAGTGGCCGGGTCGCCCGATGTGCCGAGCATGAGCGCAGCTTCCGCTTTCAAAAATTCTGTGAAATTGGCCATCCAAATCGGCTGGATGCCAGCACCGTCGGCACCTTGCCCTTGTACTGTTTCTCCAAAATAATCGGGATCGCCGTCATTGGTATCGGACAACCCGCCTGCCGGATATACGCCGAAACAAGTCAAAGCACCTGCATCCGGCGGAATGCCGTCGTTGTTGCCGTGGTCGCGGCCAAAGAACCCTGGGTCAAACGCACACCATGCTTGGTCGGGGCCGTAGTGGCTGGGTTTGGGGCTGATGAGGCATGGGATGGATTCGGCATCGTACTCAAGCGCCCTTGTGATGCTACCTACTTGACGATAGAAATAATACCTCCAACGAGGGTCTTCCACGCCTTTTTGTTTGTACGACACGAGCATGAAATAGTTGTTGAGATATCCGCTGGCGCTCCCTTCATTGGGCTGGTACATCTGCCTGTAGAGGGGGTGGCGCGAGCGAGTGGGTACGTCTGCCGAGCTGTACTTGTAGGTGAATTCTTCGTCGTCCGTATCAATCAAATTTTCGCTCAGCAATGCTTCGATTTTCGCTGTCGAGCCAGCCTTGTCGGTCAGGCTCAAGTTCATATAGGATTTCAGTTTCAACGTGTTGGCCAATGCAATCCATTTTGCGCTGCTGCCTCCATAAAAGATATCCCGGTTCAACGCTTGTCCAGCACCGGGAGATTGGCCCAATAGGTCAATGGCTTCATCAAGCAACGTGATTGCAGCATCGTAAACCGCTTTTCCATCGTCCACCTTTGGATTGAAAATGAGCTCGCTGCCGCTGAGAGCCTCGCTGTAAGGCACATTGCCAAACAAATCTACTAAGGTGAGTAGCACATACGCTTTCAGCACACGTCCGGTGCCAGAGTGTTGCGTGTAGCCTGTGCCGTCTGTTCTGCCCAACATAGTTTCTATCTGAACCAGCACATCCTGATA
>CAYZVM010000055.1:0-8507 GCA_964481485.1 uncultured Saprospiraceae bacterium
GCCCCACCTGCGGCGGAACGGGTAAGATAAATGCCACTATCCTGCTGACCGACGATATTGAACGCGACCTGGAATTCATCATGCAGTCGCGCCCAAAAGCACCATTATACTTACGCGTACACCCATATTTGGAAGCATACCTGAAAAAAGGTTGGTTCAAGAGCCGTCAAGTACAGTGGTTTTTCAGGTTCAACAAATGGGTGCGCATCGTGCCGCACGCTGATTACCAACTAACGGACTATCGGTTTTACGAAGGGAACGACGATGAAATTCGTTTGAACTAAAAAATGCGAAAGGCAAAGAGCGACTATGTTGCTCTTTGCCTTTTCACTTCTTGAGTTCTGCTTTTTTTTAAAAATGCGGGCAATCGCATTTCGGCTTAAAAAGACGGCAACCTTCGAGCACCACCAAGCCCACCATGAGCAGAAAGAAAGCAGCGCGCCACCAATTAATTTTTTTCATAGTTGAAAGTGTGTTTACTTTTACGATGGCGAAAGTAGCTAAATCGCTGCTTACCAAACGAAAATTTAACCTTGCCATCTTTCTTTTTTCCAAAACAACATGAGGCAAGGCTCAATCTTCCGCCTTGAAATACATTCTCGTCGCACCGCTCAATTGGGGACTGGGCCATGTCGCCCGGTGTATTCCACTCATTAAGGCGCTTGAAAAAATGGGGGCCGGGGTGCTGCTTGCATCCGATGGCGTGGCGCTACACCTGCTGAAGGCCGAGTTTCCCCACCTGCCCGCACTCGAGCTGCCCTCTTACCGAATCCGTTACGAATCGCCCAATATGGTGCGCAATATTGCCTGGCAAATGCCGCGCATCATGTATGCTGTGCGCGCTGAACACCAAGAAACCGAACGATTGGTGCGCGAACACAACATCCGGGGCATCATTTCCGACAACCGCTACGGGTGTTTCAGCCGCAAGGCCAACAGCGTGATGCTCACCCACCAACTTCAGTTGCGCATCCCCAATGGTTTTTTGGAATGGTCGGCCAATCAGGTGCTGCGCCGGGCTTTGGGCAAATTCGACGAAACCTGGGTGCCAGACGTGTCGGAGGAGCCTAATTTGTCGGGGGATTTATCACACGGCACATCGGAAATATTTGCGCAAACTCGTTTTATCGGTCCGCTCTCAAGAATGCAAACCGCCCAAAATGCGGCCTCCAATGCCGTACAATCGTCAGAGTATGATGTAGCCGTTGTGTTGTCCGGCCCCGAGCCGCAGCGCACTTATCTCGAACAGCGCCTGTTGGAACAAGCCATGTCGCTGCCGCAAAAATTTATCTTCATTCAAGGAAAAACACAGGCCAAAGAGCATCATTTCATCGCCGAAAACGTGGAAGTGGTGTCGTACTTGACCTCCGAAGATTTGAACGAAGTGCTGCTCGCATCAGACGTGTTGGTGTGCCGTTCGGGGTATAGCAGCATCATGGATTTGGCGGCATTAGGCAAAAAAGCCATTTTGGTACCCACGCCAGGGCAGACGGAGCAGGAGTATCTCGCCGACTTTTTTGCGCAGCAAAACATTTTTTTGGTGCAAAAACAAGAAGATATTGACTTGGAAACGGGGTTGGAAGTAGTGGCCGCGACCTCGGGATTCCGTGCCGGGCAGTTTGCGTCGGATACCTTTTTGCCCGAGTTGGAGCGTTGGCTGGACAGTATTTGACTGGCCCATTCCTTTCATCCTGAGTGTCAGTTTCATCCGAACAAGGCCACAGATTCCAGCCATTTTTGAAAAAGCCCGTACATTTCGCCTTCCAGCCATTGAGCCAAATGCTGCAATTTGCATTTTTCGTTGTAAAACAAAAACTACTCACCATGCAAAAACTTGCCCTTTCCCTCTTACTTGCCGTCTTCGCGACCGCGCTTTTTGCCCAAAAACAAGAACCTTACGAATTTAAGGAAATCAAACGCATCTCGGCCACGCCCATCAAAAGCCAAGACCAAACCGGCACCTGCTGGGCTTTCAGCACCGCATCTTTCCTCGAAAGTGAAGCCCTGCGCATGGGCAAAGGCGAAACCGACCTGTCGGAAATGTTTGTCGTTCGGCATATTTATCGCCAAAAATGCGAAAATTATGTGCGCCGCCAGGGTACCGCCCAATTTGGCGAAGGCGGCCTTGCCCACGATCTGCTCAATGCCGTGAAACAATACGGCATCGCCCCCGAAAGCACCTATCCCGGCCGCAAAGACCCGAGCAAACCGCACAACCACAGCCAATTGGAAAAAAACCTGAAAACTCTCTGCGAGGAGTTCGTGGCGCTGGGCAAAAAAGGCAAACTTCCCGAACGTTGGCTGACCAAAGTGGACAGCGTGCTGGATGTGGAGTTTGGCAAAGTCCCGCTCCAATTTGAGGTCGGCGGCACGATATTCACGCCCGTTTCTTACCGCGATTTCCTCAGCATCCGCCCCGACGACTATGTGAACATCACCTCCTTCTCCCACCATCCTTTTTACGAACAATTTGTCCTTGAAGTACCGGACAACTGGGCCAACGGACAGTTTTACAACCTGCCAATCAGCGAGTTGATGCGTTGCCTGAATTTTTCGCTCCAACAAGGCTACACCGTCGAATGGGATGCCGATGTGAGCAACATGGGATTTGCCTCTGGCAAAGGCATCGCCATCGTGCCGGAAAAAGACTGGAAAGACCGCAGCGTGGCCGAGCGCGAAAGTGCTTTCAAAACTTGGGAACCGGAAAAAACCGTCACCCAAGAATACCGCCAGCAACTTTTTGATAGCCAGGTAACCACCGACGACCACCTGATGCACATCGTTGGTATGCTCGACGAAGCGCACGGCGGCGATTTTTATGTGGTGAAAAACTCGTGGGGCGAAGTCTCCGACCTCAAAGGCTACGTCCATGTTTCGGATGCCTATATGCGGCTGAATACCATTTCGTTCACCGTCCACAAAAGCGCCCTGCCCACCGATGTGCTGCGGCGCCTCGGCCTTTCGGCAGTCGGCACAAATCCCCCCGCCCGCGTCGAAGGCATCCGCAAAAACACAGCACCCGATGCCCAACAAGACACCCCGGCCACAAAGACTGCACCTGCCAGAGTCCGGCCATCTATCAACAAAACCGCACCGATGAAAAAGGCCGGATCGTCGGACAATTAAACAAACTCAAGAAGTGACACTTTTTTGAAAAGTGTCACTTCTGTTTTTTTCTAAAACAGCATGAAAAACACACCACTCACCGAAAGACACATTGCCCTCGGCGCGAAAATGGCCGAGTTCGCGGGCTACAATATGCCCATTTCTTACACCTCCATCACCGACGAACACCATGCAGTGCGCTCCAGCGTGGGCGTGTTCGACGTGAGCCACATGGGCGAATTCATCGTGCGCGGCAAAGACGCGACCACTTTTCTGCAGAGCGCCACTTCCAACGACGTATCGAAATTGAAGCCAGGCGAAGTGCAATATTCTTGTTTGCCCAACAAAAAAGGCGGCATCGTGGACGACCTGCTCGTCTATCGGCTCGACGACGCGCCAGAAATGGCTGTGGACGGAGAGCAGAGTTTTATGCTCGTGGTGAACGCCAGCAACGAAATCAAAGACTGGCGCTGGCTCAAACGGTTGGCACGCGGCTTTGATGTGAAACTGCAAAACATCTCTGCCAAAACCGGCCTTATCGCCGTGCAAGGCCCGAAAGCAGCCGAGGCGTTGCAAAAACTCACCGACCTCGATTTGAAGAGCATGAAGTATTACACCTTCCAGCGCGGGCGGTTCGCGGGCTGCAACAACGTCATCGTGTCGGCCACAGGCTACACGGGCAGTGGCGGTTTTGAGATTTATGCCAAAAACAAGGATTTGGTAAAAATATGGGACAAGGTGTTCAAAAACGGCGCGAAATGGGGCATCAAACCCGTCGGCCTCGGCGCCCGCGATACACTCCGCCTCGAAATGGGCTATTGCCTCTACGGCAACGATATTGACGACAAAACCAGCCCGCTCGAAGCCGGGTTGGGATGGATAACAAAACTGAACAAAGCCGAAGATTTCCCTTCCAAAGAAAAATTCAAAAAGCAAAAAGCCGATGGCGTGAAACGCAAATTGGTCGGTTTTCTCCTGAACGAGCGCCGGGTGCCGCGCCATGGCTACGAAATCGAAAGCCCTCGGGGAGCAGCAATCGGCGTGGTAACGTCTGGCACGCACTCCCCCACCCTCGACAAACCAGTTGGGACGGGCTATGTGAAAGTGAAATTTGCTGAGCCCGGCACAAAAATCATGATTGTGGCCGGTGGGAAAAAGTTGGAAGCGGTGGTGACGAAAGTGCCGTTTGTGGAGCCGGGGGTGTGAGATTTGTCAGACAATCAAAAAAGCAAAAGAGCCTATGTCAAAATGACATAGGCTCTTTTGCTTTTTGCGCCATAATGTCATTTTTCATCAACGTATTTCTGTCAAAAAAACCATTTTCCTCAAATGGAACGTAGATTGAAAGATGGGGAGAGACCGGGTTTTACTCAAAGCCCGCAAACTTTTTTCAAACAGTGTCTAACCATAAAATTGTTAAAAAATGACCAACATCGTAAAATTCCAGCCGCTTCCCACAACCAAACCTTTGTTCAACGGGTTATTTGACGAGTTTTTCAACCGCAACATCGGCGACTTTGTCGGCAGTGACGCGGTGCTGAACCAACCGGCGGTCAATGTTGTTGAAACGGAAAATGATTTCAGAGTAGAACTGGCCGCGCCAGGTTTTGACAAGCAAGATTTCAGCATCAACGTCGAAAACGAACACCTGACGATTGCTGCGAAACACGAGACAAGCAATGAAGAGAAAAATGAGCGCTACACCCGCCGCGAATTTTCGGTGGCTTCGTTCAAACGCTCATTCAAACTCCCGAAAACCGTGAACCTCGACGCAATTGCCGCTGTTTACGAAAACGGAATTCTGAACGTGACACTCGGCAAAAAAGAAGAAGCCAAACCGGTGGTGAAAACCATTGAAATCGGCTAAACCGATTGCCAAAAGAGTTGTTTTCATAAGGTTAGTTAATAGGGTTTTAGGTGTTTTCATGGAGCCGGGGCAGCAATGTCCTGGCTCTTTTTGTTGTGGGAAGGGCAAGACCCGCCCTCGTTAAAAGGGAGAGTATGTGAGAAATGAAATGTTTTGCAACCTTTGCCATCCTGCACAACATACTTTGTTCAACGAACACTGCCTGACTACACCCTATGGCTTTTCTCGACAATCTCTTCCGCAAAAAAAATGTATCTGACGCTATTGCCTCCGCCGACAAAGAATCGGAAGACGGTGGCGGTCTCCACAAAAGCCTCGGCGTCACCGACCTGACCGCGCTGGGCATCGCCGCCATCATCGGCGCGGGCATATTCAGCACCATCGGCTCGGCCAGTTTCAATGGCGGCCCGGCGGTGGTTCTCCTGTTTATTTTCACGGCACTGGCTTGCGGGTTTGCCGCTTTTGCTTATGCCGAATTTGCCTCGCTCATTCCTGTGTCGGGCAGCGCCTACACCTATTCCTATGTGGCTTTCGGCGAACTCATTGCCTGGATTATTGGCTGGGCGCTCATCATGGAATACGCCGTCGGCAACATCACGGTGGCGGTATCATGGTCAGGTTATTTCACGGGTTTGGCAGCCAGTGCCGGATGGCATATACCGGCTTGGGCCACCATTGATTATGTCTCCGCACGCGATGGTTTTGCGGCGGTCAATGGCCTGTTGAACGCGGGCACACCGATGGCGGAATTGACCGATTCGCAGCGCGAAGTTTACAATGCATGGCAATCGGCATCTCAAATCGGCGGCTTGCGCATCATCCTCGACCTGCCCGCCATCATCATGTCCATCCTAATTACCGCGCTGGTGTATGTCGGCATAAAAGAATCTAAAAAAACGGCCAATGTGATGGTCATGTTGAAATTGGCAGTGGTGGTATTGGTCATCATCGTCGGCGCATTTTATGTGGATGTCACCAATTGGAATCCTTTTGTGCCGAACGGTTTTGGCGGCGTGATGGCAGGCGTATCGTCTGTATTTTTTGCCTACATCGGTTTCGACGCGCTCTCCACGACGGCAGAGGAATGCAAAAACCCGCAGCGCGACCTGCCCCGCGCGATGGTGTACTCCATCGTGCTTTGCACTATACTCTACATTATTATCGCCTTGGTGCTGACAGGCATGGTGAGTTACAAAGAGTTGGACGTGAACGACCCGCTGGCCTACGTTTTTTCAAAATTGGATTTGAAATGGTTTTCGGGCATCATCGCGGTGAGCGCGGTGGTGGCGATGGCGGGCGTTTTTCTCGTGTTTCAAATTGGCCAGCCGCGCATCTGGATGACCATGAGCCGCGACGGTTTGCTGCCCAAACGTTTCTCGAAAATCCATCCGACGTTCCGCACACCGGCTTTTTCCACCATTATCACCGGCCTTTTTGTGGTGATTCCGATGCTCTTTATCCCCAGCGATACGGTGCTGGATTTGTGCAGCATGGGCACCTTGTTCGCCTTTGTGCTGGTGTGCGCCGGGGTGTTGAAACTGCAAATGACACCCGATGCCCCGCGCGGCAAATTCCGCACGCCCTACCTGAACGCCAAATGGATTTTCCCCGCCATGCTCATCGGCATGGCCGTGTTTTTATTCACTCGTTATCAAAAAGATACGACGGATTGGCTGACCAATGAGCGGGTAATGTGCGATGCCGAAATGCTTTTCAGCAGACTTTCGGAAACTGAAATTGCCAGCCTAAAAACTTATTTTTTGCAAAAAGACAGCAGCGGTTTCGCGACTACGGACGGCGACCTCGCCAAATATTTGGGCGGCCTCGACAAGCCAGCCTACGCGGCGGCTGTGGAACAAATGCCCGTGCCGGATGAAGAAAAATACGAGTCGGGCTGGGGCTTGTTCCAGCACAAAATCCCAATGTGGCTGTTCGTGTTCACCTGTCTTTATTTGGCGGTGTTGAGTTTCCGCCACAACCTTTCGCTCATCCCCGTTTTGGGCCTGATTTTTTGTTTCTACATGATGGCGCAGATTCCGGCGCACAGTTGGTTCGGATTTTCGATTTGGCTTGTGGCGGGGCTGGTGATTTACTTTGGGTACGGATATGCGAATAGCAAATTGGCTATCAAAAATTGATTTCAGATTACATGATTGTTGAATTTAGATGTCGTTCCAACCTCTACGGATACTTCTAAAATCAACAATCATGTAATCGGCATTCTTCAATCAAATTGAACACGTCTAAAGTTGTCATCCCATGAAAAAAATCGTCGTCCTCACCGGCGCAGGCATCAGCGCCGAAAGCGGTATCAAAACCTTCCGCGACTCCGACGGGCTGTGGGAAAACCACCGCATCGAAGACGTGGCAACGCCCGAAGGCTGGGCCAAAAACCCCAACCTTGTGCTGGAGTTTTACAACCAGCGCCGCGCCCAACTCCTCGAAGTGCAGCCCAACGCCGGCCATCGGGCATTGGCAGATTTGGAAAAAAACTACGAAGTCCACATCGTCACCCAAAACGTGGACGACCTCCACGAGCGTGCCGGCAGCACCCGCATCTTGCACCTGCACGGCGAACTGCGCAAAGTCCGCTCGGTGCGCCACCCCGAATTGATTTATGATTGGGACAAAGACGTAAACATGGGCGATGTGTGCGAGCGCGGCGCGCAACTCCGCCCGCACATTGTGTGGTTTGGCGAGGCCGTGCCTATGCTCGAACCCGCGGCAGCGTTGGCCGCCCAAGCGGATATTTTCATCATCGTCGGCACCTCGTTGCAGGTGTATCCCGCCGCCAGCCTGATGATTTACGCCCCGCCGCACATCCCGTTTTACTATGTAGATCCGCGCCCACAGGTAAATCTCGAACTGGCGCGATTGCCCAATTTGAAAGTTATTGCCGAGCCAGCTTCGACGGGGGTTCCACGGGTCTTAGATATGCTGGAGGGTAGAGGGTAGAGGGTAGAAGGTAGAAGGTAGAGGGTGGAGGGTGGAGGATTCTGACTTTTCAACTTTTTTTAAATACTGTTTGTCATGGGAAAATTTAAAGAACTCCGAGTTTGGCAAGATGCCGTTAGCTTGACAGAAAAAATATATCGTATCACCAACGAACTCGCCTTTTCTAAAGATTTTGGCTTAAAAGACCAAATAAGGCGAGCAACGGTCTCCATTTCTTCTAATATTGCAGAAGGCGATGAGCGCGGTTCCAATCGCCAATCGGTTCATTTTTTCAACATCGCCAAAGGCTCCTCGGCGGAAGTCATCACTCAATTGCACATAGCATTTAGGATAGGTTATTTGGATAAAGATGCTTTCGAGGCGCTCGAACGAGAAACTGATTTACTCCGGGCTTCTCTCAAAAATCTCATAAAGGCTCGCGGCGGAGACAACCCGCTTTTCCAGATTAGTTGGCTCATTTTCAAAATCCTCAAACCCATCTAACTACCTTCTACCCTCTACCTTCTACCCTCCACCCTTTTTTTGATGCAAATCCGCGCCCGGCTCACCGCACTTTTCCTGTTCAATGCCGCCAGCATTC
>CAYZVM010000055.1:8607-18165 GCA_964481485.1 uncultured Saprospiraceae bacterium
ATGCAAATCCGCGCCCGGCTCACCGCACTTTTCCTGTTCAATGCCGCCAGCATTCTGGCAGGGGTGCTGTTCGCGGTCTATTTTTTATTCAAAAAAAACACGGAAGAAACCTTTTTTCAGGGCTTGGAGTCGAAAGCAGAGATGACCGCCCAAACCGCCCTGCGCGACCCCGCCGCGCTGAATCCCCTGCCGCCAGAGTGGGTCCCGCCCGATGGCGACACTTTGCTATACCGCGACAATATCAGTTTGTTCAATGATGCTTACGAGCGCGTTTTCGCGGTGCATTCCGATGTGCCGCCCGTGTCCGCCAAAGATTTGCAAGACATTTATACCCAACGCGAAGCCCGTTTTCGGCACTACAATCTCCATGCGCTGGGGAGGGTGGTGAATAGCGCAGAAGGCCGCCCATTCGTGGTGGTGGTGGAGGGATATTGCGACCCCACGCAGTTGATTCAATTGCGCAACATCCTGCTCATCAGTTTTTTTGTCGGCATGGCCTTGATAGCCGCGTCGGGTTGGTACTTCGCCGGGCAAGCACTCGCGCCCATGTCGAACATCGTGCAGGAGGTGGAAAACATCCAGCCCAGCGACCTCAGCCGCCGCGTCGGCACCGGCGACAACCGCGACGAACTCACGCGCCTCGCCGAAACCTTCAACCGGCTGCTCGACCGCGTGGAACAGGATGCGCAAATGCAACGGATGTTCCTCTCCAATGTGTCGCACGAACTCAAAAACCCGCTCATGGCCATGCGTGCCCAACTTGACGTGGCGCTCTCCCGCGAACGCGAGCCAGAAGCTTACCGCGCCGCGCTGCAAAGTGTTCTTGACGACATACACACCCTGACCGAAGTGGAAGAGGAATTGCTCCAATTGGCCCGCATTCACAACGACCCCGCCGCCATCCCGTTTGCGCCCATCCGCCTCGACGAACTGATTTGGCAAGCCAAAGAACAACTGCAAAAACGCCGCCCCCAATTCAAAGCCGCACTTGACTTGGGCGAAATGCCCAGCTCGGATGAATCGCTCTATATCAACGCCAACGAAGGCCTGCTCCGCACTGCATTGCTCAACCTCATGGACAACGGCTGCAAATACTCGCCCGACCACCGGGTGCAGCTGCGCGTCCGGTTCCAGCCTGACGGGGCGCACGAAATTGAAGTTTGCGACAATGGGCCCGGCATCCCGGCGGACGAGTTGCCGCTCATCTTCGAGCCGTTTTTCCGCAGTCCGCGCCATATAAAAACAAAAGGCACCGGCATCGGCCTTTCGTTGGTACAAAGTATCCTGAACCTCCACCGAATCGCGCTCTCCGTCGAAAGCCCGGCATCGGGAGGCGCGGTTTTTAAAATGGTTTTTCCACCTTTGGAGGTTGTTACTGATGGGTGACGGGCTGGCTTTGAGTCATTTCGTCACTTTGTTTGTTTGATGTTTTTTTCTAAAAAATTGATTTTCAAAAACTTGCTATCGTGAAAAACTCATTCTTCTTTGCCCTTTTTTCCATTCTCGCTTTCTTTTTCCTCCTCCCCCCTATCTCTTGCAACGCCCAAACGCGCACTCAAACCATCCGCCTCGATGCTGGCCATGTCGCCCTTTTGCTCGACAGCGCCGACGCATCCAATGCCATCACGACCGACCGGCACGACCGTTTTTTCGAGATTGTGACGGCCTCCGAAATGTCCATTCAGATGAAACAGCCGCTCGTCGACGGGCAAACCCGCGAGCACCTGCTGCCCGCCTATATTGAATTTTTGAAAAAAGACGTAGAAGGCTTCACCGCGCAGGATGCAGCGTTCACAGAAAAGATATTGAGAAAAATGCTCAAAACGGTGGGCGAAGTCAACGCGAAAATTTTCCCCGACACGCTCATCATGATAAAAACCAAAGGCACGCACTACGGGGCGGGCGTGTGGTACACCCGCGACAACTGCATCGTGGTGCCAAAGAATGAATTGGAAAGCCGCAAAACCAACGGGTTCACTTCCACGATGTACCACGAATTATTCCACGTTTATTCGCGGCTCAACCCCGCAAAACGCGAAAAGCTCTACCAATTGATTGGTTTTCAAAAAATTGGCCTGAACAGCCTGCGCCTACCGGCGCGCCTCGCCGAGCGCGTTTTGTTCAATCCCGATGGCGTGGATTTTGGGCAAAAAATCACTTTAAAAACAGAAAACCCCGAGGGCGGCACCGTGGAAGCCATCCCCATTATTTACGCCAACCATGTCGGGGCAAAGGCGGGGCAAAACGAATTTTTCGGCTATTTGCGGTTCGAGTTGTTCCAAGTCCTGCCCAACGACGACGGCTCGTGGCGGGTCATCACAAAAGACGATGGCTTCAGCAGCACGCTCAAAATGGACGAGTTGCCTGACTTTTATCGCCAAATAAAAGATAACACGGGCTATATCATCCACCCCGACGAGGTGCTGGCCGACAACTTTTCCTTCATCATGGCGGGAAAAAGCAACCCGCAGTACACGGCGAAGTTTTCGGCAGAAGGCAAAAAGTTGTTGAAAGACGTGGAGCTAGTTTTGATAGAAAAATAACTTCACTCCACCTTCACCCGCGAAGTTTCACTCTCCGAGCCGATGTCGCGCCGCCGAGCGCTTTTCAATTCTGTGTTGCCAAAACGGTAACTGAACGTGAGGCGAGCGTTGCGGGAGTCGTCGCGCTGGCGGAAGTTGACCACCACGTTGGAGAAGTCCACCCGCACGTCGGAGATTTGGGTGTAAAGGAGGTCGTTGAGCGACAGCGAAAGTCTGCCGCGCCCATCCCAAAAGGTTTTGGACGCGCCGAAGTTCAGCCCGCCCATGGCGCCGATGTCGAAAAATTCTTCCAAAAATTCGGTCATGTACCAACCGCCGAATTCGAGTTTGAAATTCGCCGGGAGGTTCACGTTTATCTGCCCATAGGCCAGCCAATTCCACTTTTTTCGCTCAAAACGCGTGTCCAAATATTCGGCATCGTAGGCATTGAGAATGAATTGGTTGCCCCCAAAACCGTCAATCAGTTTTTTGTATTTGATGGGAAAATTCAACTCGAACGCCCAACGCTCGTATTCTGCCAGGTTCGCCGAAGTGGTGAACGTTTTGGTACCCTCCAAACGCGGCGCGTTTTCGATGATGACATCCTCCGTTTTGCCATAAGAAATGCGGATAAACGGTTGATTGTCATAAGTGAGCGCCAGCTGCGCATTGTTGCTGACTTCGGGGAGCAGTTGCGGATTGCCCTGCTGGAATGTGAGCGAGTCAATGAAAAAAGCAAACGGGTTTTGCTGCTGAAAACCGGGGCGGTTGACGCGGCGGCTGTACGAGGACTGGAGGCCAAAATGCTCACCGAAACGATAGAGCGCACTGGCACTGGGAAACCATTGGAGGTAATTGCGGTCGAGCACACGTTCGCCTGCCGTCTCGCCCGACACGATGGTCTGTTCAGCACGAAGGCCTGCGTTCAAATCGAAGCGAGCGAGTTTTTTCGAGAGGTTCAGGTAGCCCGCGTTGATGTTTTCTTTGTACAAAAAATCATTCGACTGGTTAGGGTCAATCGTGCTGCCGCGCAGGAATTTCAAATCGTTGTCAATGGTGGCAAAACTCGATTTCGCCCCCATTTCGGCTTTAAAAGTCGAATCCAGCGGCAGTGCGTAGTCCACCTTCCCGACATAAATCTGAATCGGCTGATCCAAATTCTGCTCCGAGCGCGATTCGGCGCTGCCCGGCTCGTTTTGAAAAATATTGAGGCGACTCAAGTTGCGGATGGCGTATTGGCTGTAATCGAAGTCAACGTTGAGCGTGTGCCCCGTTTTGGCATCAAATTCATGCCGCATATTGGCATTTCCAAAAAAATTGCTGCGGTCGGACTGACTGTTGTTCAAGGTGGTAAAAGACCCGGCGAACGTTTGCAAACTGTCAAAAACACTGGTCACGTTGTTTGCCCGGGTTTCGCCCGTGCGGTCGAACCCGCGCATCAGCACCCCGACGGTCGTCTTTTTTGTGGCAAAAAAATCCGCTCCAAAACGGTAGTTGTGCACATTCCAATCCGAGGGGCTGTAATTTGTTTGAGAATAAACGGAGTCGCCGATAAACCGGTCCACATTGATGACCGAAAAAGAAGTGCGGTGCGCAAAGGTGTATGCGCCAAAGAGATTCCACTGGTTTTTGCGATAGTTGAGCGACAGCGATGGGACGAGACGGTGATAGGTGCGGTCGTCGGTGCCTGCGTCGGTTTGGTCATAGATGCTGCCACCGGTAGTGAGGGCTGCCGTGCCGGTGAAACCGAGGTTGGCGTTGCGTTTCAGGATAATATTGATGATGGCACCACCCGCCGCGTCGAATTGGGCGCCGGGCTGGGTGATGAGTTCGATGCGGTCTATTTGGTCGCCGGGCAGGTCGCGCAGCACCGCGTTCATGTCCGCATATTGGGAAGGTTTGCCGTCAATCCAAATTTGCACACTTTGGTTGCCGGCCAGGGTCACGCGGTCTTGCACCACCAACACGCCGGGCACTTTTTGCAACATTTCGAGCGCAGAGCCGCCGCTGGCCACGGGGCTGTCGGCCACGTTCATCACGAGTCGGTCGGCTTTTTGTTCAAACAATGGGCGTTTAGCCACCACTACCGCCTCGCCCAGCACATTTTCGGCCACCCGCATCGCGATGTCGGCAGTCACGTTTTTGCTTTCCGCGAGAATGTTGAATGGTTCGGTAAACTTTGTTTCATAACCAATCAACGTGGCCTGAAGGCGGTATTCGCCGGGCTGTACATTGGTTATGGAAAACGTGCCGGATGCATCGGCCAATGCGCCTTTCACCAATTGTGAATCTTGCACAGCCACGAGGGCGATGGTGACAAATCCGAGGGGTTGATTTTTTTCGTCAGTGATTTTTCCGCTAATGGAGACTTGAGCAAAGGAGGAGAAAAACGAAAAAAGGAGCGCAAACAGGAGGGAACATTTTTTCATGAAAGAGAAGACGGAGTGTTTTGTGTTCAAATGCCGAAGAGCAATCCGGCGATGTGCCAAAGACAGTAGTTGGCATTCGGGGATGCAATCAGGTTGCTCGACAAATGAAAAAAACACACCGAACTGCGCGGGGAAGTTTTCGACGGTAGGGAAGAATCCGTTGACGGAGAGGAAGAGAAGTAACACTTTTGTGCCGTTTCACATAATAGTCTAATACAACAGATTGTCATGTTGAACGAAGTGAAACACCTACAAAACCCAAGCGACCCAGAATGTTGCGAAAACGGATGATCGCGGGCAAAGGAACTTGTGTAGGTGTTTCACTTCGTTCAACATGACAAGAACGAGTATAGGTTTTTAAAGCGATTCCGTAGAAGAAGTGTCACATCTATATCTCGCGACCGAATTCAATTGCGGACTTCCGCCGCCAACTTGTCCAAATCCCGAATCAGCAGCCGCGAGCGATTGAAAGTCAGCAGTTTTTTGAACCGCAAATCGTTCAAGGTCGTCGTCACCGTTTGGCGGCTGGTGGCGGTGAGGTTGGCGATTTCTTGGTGCGTGATAAAGCTGCGCACCACCCATTCGTAGCCCACACGCTGGCCTTTTGTTTTTGCCAAATGAATCAAAAACTCCACGATGCGGCTGCGGCTGTCGCGGAATACGAGCGATTCCAACCGGCGTTCCATCTCCAATTGGCGCGAGCCGAACATCTTCATAAAGAACAAGTTGAGGTCGGAGCGTTCGCGCATGAGGCCGCGCAATTCTTCCAGCGTGACCACACAGGCAGTCGTGTTTTCGAGCGCCGTGGCGATGTCGTGGCGGCGCTCTTCGCCGAGCAGCGCCAGTTCGCCGAACACCTCGCCTTTGCCGAGAATGGCTTTGGTGATTTCTTTGCCCTCGTCGTTCATCACAGATATTTTGATGCGGCCTTCGTTGATGAAAAAAATGCGGTCGCTCATGTCGCTGGGTACATACACCGGCTCACCTTTTTTGAAGGTGCGAAAAGTGTGCTGCGCCATGAGTTCGCCGTTGCCGAGTTTGGTTGGGCAAAGGAGGTGCGTGACATCAATATTTTCTAAATGCCAGAGTGCTTGCGGTTGCTGCATGATGGGAAACTTCGGACGGAGAACACGCTGCGAGGGATGTGGTTGAGTGCTCATGGTGTTTTTTGAGGCAAAAATCAGCACAACGATGTGGGCAGGATGTTACCTGTGGGACAATTGCCCAAATTTATTCCTCCAACTTCAGCTCAAACCTCTTCAGCAAATCCTCCACCAGCGGGTTCATTTCTTTCATCCTGTCCAATTTTTCTTTTGCTGTGAGGGGGCGTTGTGGGCGGGCGCTGGCTTGTTCTTGCGCCTTCGTTTCGTCTATTTCCACCTGAATTCTCAGCGCAGGGTCATGCAGGCGGCGGCGCAATGTGTCGAGCAGGCGCATCGTCTCTGCCTGAACGTGGCTGCGATTGGTGATGGAAGAGACGGTGGCGGTGAGAAGTTTATCCTCCAAGCGAAGTTCGGCGCTCGTCAGAGCCAATCGGACGAGGTTCGACTCCTGCGATTCGGCGTAGGCTTTCCATTCTGTGCGGGCGTTTTCGAGCGTGAGGCGACTTTCGAGTGCGGCTTTTTCGGCCTCTTCTGTTGCCACGGCTTGCTCGTAGGCATCGAGGCGGAGTGAGATAGGTTCGGCTTTTTTCAGACCCTGCCGAAGACCGGAAGCCAGTTCCACCATTTCTTTTTTGCTCAAGGGCTGGGCATTGCCGTGAGCAGGAGTTTCGGGTTCGGCGACGGCAGACGGTTCACGGTTGACGGTTGTTGGTTGACGGTAGCCGTTACCATTCCCATTGGGCGTTGCGCCGCCTTCTGCCTTGGAGCCTCTACCATCTGCCGTCAGGTTAGAAGTTTTTTTTTCCTCAAAAACGGATGCCTGCGCGGCTTTGACTGCCCTGCCGATGTAGCACATTTTCAACAAAGCCATCTCGACGTGGAGGCGTTTTTGGCGCGCCATTTTGAAATTGATGTCGCAGTCGTTGCAGAGATTGAGCCCCGTGAGCAGGAACGACGCGGGCGCGAGAGCAGCCTGTTTGCGGTAACGTTCGCGGAGGCTTTCGCCGACTTCGAGCAGGGCGAGCGTGGCTTCGTCTTTGCAAACGAGGATGTTGCGCAGGTGCTCGGCCAAGCCGGTGACAAACGTGTCCGGCTCGAATCCTTTGCGCAGGATTTGGTCAAAAAGGTTGAGCATGGCAGCCATATCCTCGGCCAGCAGCGCGTCGGTTATTTGAAAATAATAGTCGTAATCGAGGACGTTGAGGTTTTCGATTACGTCGTCGTAAGTGATTTTTTTTCCCGAAAAACTCGTAATGCGGTCGAATATCGAAAGGGCATCGCGGAGAGCGCCATCGGCTTTTTGGGCAATAATATGGAGCGCGTCCTCTTCCGCCTCGATGCCTTCTTTTTGGCAAATACTTTTGAGGTGCAACACCATGTCGGCCACCGTGATGCGCCGGAAATCAAAAACCTGACAGCGCGAAAGAATGGTCGGGATGATTTTGTGTTTTTCCGTGGTGGCGAGTATAAAAATCGCGTAGGGCGGCGGCTCTTCCAGCGTTTTCAGAAAGGCGTTGAAAGCCGCCTGCGAGAGCATGTGCACCTCGTCAATGATGAACACTTTGTACTTGCCGTGCTGCGGCTGAAAACGCACCTGTTCGGTGAGGGCGCGGATGTGCTCCACCGAGTTATTGGAGGCCGCGTCGAGTTCGATGATGTTGAACGAGGCGTTGTCGCTGAATGCTTTGCACGACGGGCATTCGTTGCAGGCTTCGTAGTCCTTTGTGCGGTTTTCGCAGTTGAGGATTTTGGCGAGGATGCGGGCGCAGGTGGTTTTGCCCACGCCGCGCGGCCCTGTGAACAGGAATGCGTGCGCCACGTGGTCGGTGGCGAGTGCGTTTTTCAGCGTGCCGGCCACGTGCTGCTGGCCGACCACGTCCTCGAAGCGCTGCGGACGGTATTTGCGGGCGGAAACGACGAAGTTGCTCATAAAAAACTCCCCCCGCTCTTCCCTTCTAAAAAGGGCGGGAGAACTGTGGGTAAAGGTACAATTGTTCGCCGAAGAATGGGGAACAAGCAGGCGGGTAAGTTATCAACAGACAGGCTACAATTCCTTCACGATGAAAAAACCATCACTCCCTTTGGGTTGGTAGAGCGGCATCAAAATCAGCCCGTCGTCGGGCGCATAAATGGGGCCGGTCACGTCGTCGGCCAGATGCTCGCCTTTTTGAATTGGCTGGAAATTGATATAGCCGGGGCGCATCCGAAAATCGTCGCCTGGGCGGATGTGGTGGACGTGCGCCAGTCGTGTCACTTTGGGCAGGCGGTCGCTGTATTGTTGAAGGATGTCGTCGTGGCGGGTGTTCAATTTCCCTTGCTCGACGCAACCGGCTGCCCGGAGGCAATTGATGATGCCAGCCACTGAACGGCTCACGGAGAGTGGGTCGTCGTGTTGGCCAGCTTCGAAGGCAACGCCAAATGTGTTTTCGGGGAAACCGCCCATTTGAAAATGACCGTCGGCAGCGAAGCGGAGCAATGTGCCTTCCACGCCTTCAAATAAGTTGAGTATAACGGGAGCGTGGAGTTCTTTTGCCAATCGCAGGCTGGCTTTTTCGTCGGTCGGGATACAAAAAATGCCGCCGTCGGCGGATGTGGTGTGGAGGTCGAGCAGCACGATGGTTTCGGGACAGGATGCCTGGATTTCAGCATGGATGACCTCCAGCAGTTCGGTTATCTCGAGGTCTTCATCTGCCAAGCCGATGGATTGCTGATGTTGGATACGCCGCATATTTTCCAGAGTCCACTGCCTGTTGAGGTCTTTTTCCAAAAAACGCGCCCGCGCCTCGTATGCTTTGCGATTGCCTAAAATGCCCACAAATTTTCCGTGAAAAGCAAAATCGGGGCTGTTGGCAGATTCTTGTTGCAATATTTGAACAACCCTCTCAATTGCCCGCACGCCTGCTGGCTCGTTGCCATGCAACGCCCCAAACGCAAGGACGAGCGCCCCGTCATTTTGACCTTTAAAACTTCCGATAACGCGGTTCATGATGGACGGGCAAAAAAACGGCTTCCAAGGAACAAGTCCCGGAAGCCGTGCAGATTTATTTCTCAAAAAATTACTTCTTTTTCCGCATCGCCCGGATTTCGGCCATGCGTTCAGCACTCATGCCTTTACGTTTGGTCTCGCCAGCAGGTTTAGCAGCGGCTTTCGCTTTTGGCGCCGGCTTGTTTGTAGATTTTGCGGCCCGGGCTGCGCGGGCTTTGGCGAGTGCTTCTTCGCGGCTGAGTTTGGGCGCATCCGAGGCAGGTTTGGCCTTGGAGGCTGGCGCCTTCCCGGCTGCGGCGAGTTTGGCCATGCGGGCTGCGCGGGCTTTGGCGAGCACTTCTTCGCGGCTGAGTTTGGGCGCGGCGGCTTTGGCGGCTTTTTCGGCGGCTACCTCGGCGCTGCTCCGGCGGGTGCGCTTTGGCGCGGCGGTCGCTTTGGCTTTTGGCTCGGTGGCGGCCTTTTTGGCGAGTTTGGCCATGCGGGCTGCGCGGGCTTTGGCGAGCACTTCTTCGCGGCTG
>CAYZVM010000055.1:18265-28677 GCA_964481485.1 uncultured Saprospiraceae bacterium
GGCGAGTTTGGCCATGCGGGCTGCGCGGGCTTTGGCGAGCACTTCTTCGCGGCTGAGTTTGGGCGCGGCGGCTTTGGCGGCTTTTTCGGCGGCTACCTCGGCGCTGCTCCGGCGGGTGCGCTTTGGCGCGGCGGTCGCTTTGGCTTTTGGCTCGGTGGCGGCTTTTTGGGCCAAGTTGGCCATGCGGGCGGCGCGGGCTTTGGCGAGCACTTCTGCGCGGCTGAGTTTGGGCGCGGCGGCCTTGGCGGCTTTTTCGGCGGCTACCTCGGCACTGCTCCGGCGGGTGCGTTTTGGCGCGGCGGTCGCTTTGGCTTTTGGCTCGGTGGCGGCTTTTTGGGCCAAGTTGGCCATGCGGGCGGCGCGGGCTTTGGCGAGCACTTCTGCGCGGCTGAGTTTGGGTGTATCGGAAGCAACTTTGGCCTTGGGCTTCGGGCCAGGCTTTTTGCGCTCGCCTGAAACAGCATTGTCCGTATTTCGGGCAGCTTCCATTTCGGCTTTGGTGCGGCGCTTGCGTCTGTCGGGAGCGGCGGTTTCAGCAGATTTTGCTTTGGGCTTTGGCCCAGGTTTTTTGCGCTCACCTGTGCTGGCTGGGACGGCGGAGGCCGCGGATTTTTCCGCACTTGCACTTGCTTGTTGGCCACGCGGTTTGGCTTTGGTGGCGAGGGGCAATGCCGCAGAAAGTGTGGAAGTGGCTTCTCCTTTGCCGGTGGTCACAAGGCGGATGTGTGCCAAATGATGTTTACAATGCCAGGCATAATGGGCAATGGCTTCTGGCAGAGGGATGATTCGCTGTAGTTCTGGGTGAAAATAACCGCGTTCGAGGTCTTCTTCTGAAAGTGTTTCCAAAAACATGACCCAACGGTGATGCAAGGGGACAAGCAGTTTGAGCGACAGTTTGACGGGCGCGGTTTTGCTGTCTTCAGTTTCTGCCCAGTTGGCTTGTTCGTAAGGTTTTATAATAGGCGTCAACTCGGTCACGGCTAATTTCATACGAACATAGGCGTTGATATGGCTATCCGCTATGTGGTGGACTATTTGCCGAACAGTCCAGCCGCCTTTTCTGTATGATTTTTCCAAGTCGCCGCTTTTCAATTTTTTAAGGGCTTTTTTCAGTTCTTTGGGTAGTTTGGCGATTGTTTTTATGTGCCGCCTGATTTCATCAAGTGAGTAGTTTTTGCCGTACTCAAACTGGCCTATGGGGTATCTGAGTTTGTCCTGCGATTTCATTGTCTGTATCGTTACGGATTTGTTAGATGAAAAAATTTGGATTAGAAAAAGCATTGAAGCGGTTGTTTATTGTAAAATTATTGCTGAGCGATATTAAATCGGGCTGTCTTTCCAGCGCCATAAATAACGGCACGCCACTGTGCGATATGGCTGCCACGGTTCTGCAAGCGCGGTTATTTTGTGTTTAAATTGTTTGTCGGTGGTGTCCAAACTATAAAGCCGAGCCATTGCTTGTTGTATGCCAAGGTCATCTATCGGGAATATATCGGGCCTGCCAATCGTAAACATGAGAATCATTTGTGCGGTCCATTTCCCCACACCTTTTATTTGTGTCAAAAAGGCAATAATCGCGTCATCGCTCATACTATCCCAATCGTGATTTTCAAGGTCATATTGCAGGGAAAATGCAGCTACGTTTTGCAAATAGCTTGCCTTTTGGTTAGACAAGCCTACACTTCGCAATTGTTCTATTTGGGAGGCGGCAACCAATTCTGGATGGGGGTAATTTTCGGGAAACAAAGCGCAGAAACGATTGAAAATAACGGTTGCAACTTTGACGCTAAGTTGTTGGGAAACAATAGAATCCAATAGGTCGAAATATACTTTCCGGGAAGGCGTGGAATCGGGGATTGTTATAGTTTCTACCAACAGACGAAAATTGTCGTCTTGTTTCAAATGCGCAATAGCGGCTTCTGAATTCATGCGGCAAGGTAAAGCGAATTAAAATTAACAAGGCGGAATTGCAAATAGATTTTTTGTATTAAATATTGCAAATGCTGCAAAAAAAATATGGGCAGTGCCGCGCTGAGATAGGCTATTTGTAGAGTCCTGTCATCAAAAAAATATCAATGAGATCCTGAAACAACAGAAAATAGCAACTGTTTGAATCGCACCAGCATAATGGGATATTGGCAGAAAGTTAGCAGCATGTATAACTATAAACCTTCGAGATTGGTTTTATCCGACTTGAGATGCCAGCTATTTTATCCCCCTAACAAGACGTGGCATCATCCGACACACCCAAACTGGCGCAGAAAAAGCGGGAAATTGCAAACCTATTTCTCACAAACGAGGGCATCGCTTGCTCGGCACCAAATTCTCTTCCGGGCACATTGTCGGCCAGCCAAAAAACATCTGTTGCCTATCTTGTCCAAAACGAATAATATTGCCCTGCCGGATTTCATCCACCAACCGCCCCGGCTTTCGCTACATGGGATTTCAAAAAGTAAACACTGTTGACAGTAAAAACGAAATGCTGCACTTCGTGCACAGCCTCTTGGACGACGTTCAGGCGTTCGAGTATATGCTTGAAAATGAATGGTTTGAGTCGGACATTACGCGTATTGGAGCCGAGCAGGAGATGTGCCTCGTGCATAACAAAACCTATAAGCCAGCGTGTATCAATATGGAAGTGCTGGCAAAACTCGGTGACGACAAACCGTGGTGCGTGACCGAATTGGCTAAGTTCAATTTGGAGACGAACCTCAGCCCGCGAGAGTTTAGCGGCACCTGCCTGAGCGAATTGGAAGCTGAGAATTTACAGTATTTGACCCAAATCCAAAAAGTGCTGGACGAATTCGACGCCAGCATCATCCTTTGCGGCATATTGCCCACGCTGCGAAAGCACGATTTGGAGATGCACAACCTCACGCCAAAAGACAGGTATTATGCCCTCATGGCGGCTATTCAGAAGCACTTGCTCGGCACCTCGTTCGAATTGAGGGTGGAAGGCGTGGACGAACTTTTAGTGAAACACGACTCGCCGCTGCTGGAAGCTTGCAACACCAGTTTTCAGGTGCATTTGCAGGTAGCACCAAAAGAGTTTGTAAAAATGTACAATATCGCGCAAATACTGGCCGGGCCTGTAATTGCTATTGCCGCCAACTCGCCGCTCGTATTTGGCCGCCGCCTCTGGCACGAAACCCGCATCGCGCTCTTCCAACAGAGCCTCGACACGCGCTCTACGCAAGACCACATGCGCGAGCGCTTGCCCCGCGTCAATTTTGGCAGTGATTGGCTGCGCGGCGATATCACGGAGATTTACAAAGAGGACATCAGCCGATTCCGGGTGCTTTTGGCCGGGTCTATCGAAGAAAACTCGCTTGAGATGGTGAAGGCTGGCAAGACGCCCAAACTCCGCGCCCTCCAAATCCACAACTCTACGGTCTATCGCTGGAACCGCCCTTGTTACGGCATTTCGCCCAACGGCAAGCCACACCTCCGCATCGAAAACCGCGTGATGCCCGCCGGCCCTACCTCCGTGGACGAAGTGGCGAACGCCGCATTTTGGCTTGGCTGCATGGTGGCAATGGGCAATCAATATGACGATATCACCAAACATATTGACTTTGCGGATGCACGCGACAACTTTTTGAAGGCCGCCAAATTCGGCATTGACACCACTTTTTCTTGGTTGAAAGACAAAAAAGTCCCCGTCACTGAGTTGATTCTCAAAGAGTTGTTGCCGTTGGCGCGAGAGGGGTTGAAAATGCGCAAGGTAAAATCTGCCGACGTCAGCAAATATCTCGACATCATAGAAGCCCGCGCCAAAGACCACCGGACTGGCGCACGTTGGGCTTTGCGCACCTTCACAGCACTAAAAAAAGATGTCACCAACGACGAGGCCGTCACCGTCTTAACCGCCGCTATCGTGAAAAATCAAAAAGAGAATAAACCCGTGCATACCTGGAAAGAAGCCACTACTGCCGACCTCGAAAACTGGCAGCCGTCCAAAATAAAAGTGGAAGAATTCATGTCCACCGACCTGTTCACGGTACAAAAAGATGACCTCATAGAACTGGTGGCCGAAATCATGGACTGGCGGCGCATCCGCTATATGCCGGTAGAAAACAGCAAAGGCGAACTTATCGGGCTCATTTCCAGCCGAATGTTGCTGCGCCATTTTGCCTGCCGCAACGAATTGACAGAAAACAAAGCCATCACCGTGAAGGACATAATGATTGAAAAACCCGTGACCGTCGCGCCAGAGACCACCATTATGGAGGCGATGCAAAAAATGCGCGAGCGCAAAATCGGCTGTTTGCCCGTGGTGAAAGGAAAGGATTTGGTCGGCATAATCACCGAGATGGATTTTTTGCGGATTACGAGCCGGTTGATGGAGCGATTGGAAAAATAATTTTTTGAGAAAGATAGCAACACTGCCAAATCCAGTTCGCCGGGTTTGGCTTTTTTACTTTGAAAAATTGTCCGAAGTAGATACAACCATAAGCATCAAACCCAAACCAACACTCCATCTTTTCACACAAACAGATTTACCATGATTCACAAAACAATCTTATTGACGGGTTTTCTATTTGTCTTTGGTTTTTTGCCAGCACAAAAACTATCTATCGGCATCAGGGCCGGCTATACGCTCAGTGATGTGACTGTAAAAGGGCCGAGCGGGTTGATTGACAATCCGTACAGTATACTCGGCAGCCTTCATGCAGGCATAGATGCACGAATAGGATTGAGCGAGCGGATTGGCGTACTCGCTGGGCTGCAATACGCCCGAAAAGGCCACAAGAACGAAATCCCCCAGCCAAACGGTTCGGTAGCATCTGCCACCAACGAATTGCACTATCTCAACCTGCCCGTATTGGCCGATGTTCACCTTTGGAAAGGGCTTTCATTGCAAGGTGGCATCGAGGTGGGCAGCTTGCTCAGTGCCTATACTAAAGCCGCAGGAGAGAAAGTGGATAACAAAAATTTGTACGAAGATTTCGACTTTGGCCTTGTGGCCGGATTAGAGTATCGTTTCAATGAGGCTTTTTTTATCGGGGTGCGCCATGTTTTTGGGGTCAGTCCGATTCAGCAAATCGAATTCACGGACGACAATGGCACGGGTCTTGGAAGAGCTGACAGTCGCAACCAAGCCACGCAAATTTCGGCAGGCTACCGATACACTTTTGGCGAATAAAAACGGCCCGGAGCAAATGCTTCGGGCCGTTTTCACATAGGTTTGTGGTCACAATCCAACGGTAGCCAATTATGAAAAACACCAGCCATTCGCATTTCTCACGACATCTGCCACAAGGCGGCGTTTCTCTTTCACGTTCACGGGTGGGTATTTAGCAAAGCGTTTCACCCCCATCAAGAAGGTTTTTAGCAAATCGCCTTCGGCAAAAGAAGCAATAGCATCAGTGGCATTTTTCGTAATGCGTGCCGTCGCATCGTGAAAATATACCTGCAACATCGCGTCGTACACTTCCTGAGGTTGTTCCTTTTGCATATCCGCCAATTTATGGACGCGCAGCAGCATAGACTCCGCCGTGAAGAGGTCAATCATCATATCAGCGCAGTTCATCAACAATTCCTGTTCTTCTTTCAAATTCAGTTTGCCGTCCATCTGCATCTTGGCTGCACCACCCGCCGTCATCAGGATGATTTTTTTGAAATCGGCGATGGCTTTGTACTCCTCGGCATATTCACCTTCTAACTTTTCAAAAGAAGGCATCGAAGCAAGTTCTTTTTGTACCGCCCACGCCGGGCCAACGATGTCCAACTGACCCTTCAAGGCGCGTTTGAACAATTGATCCACCATCAGCATCCGGTTGATTTCGTTCGTGCCTTCATAAATCCGGTTGATGCGGCTGTCGCGGTAAGCCCGCGCCGCCGCATATTCTTCGCTGAATCCGATGCCGCCATGTATTTGCACATTTTCGTCTACACAAAAGTCCGTTGCTTCCGAGCCAACCACTTTCAGGATAGAACATTCAATTGCATATTCTTCAGCAGCTTCCAAAGTAGATTGGCCAAATGACTTTCCTTCCGCGTCAGAAGCCGCTTTTTTGTCTTGCATCAATTGGGAGGTTCGGTAGCCCGCGCTTTCGGCTGCAAAATTGCGAATCGCCATTTCTGCCAATTTGTGCTGTATAGCGCCAAACGAGCCAATCGGCTGACCAAATTGGATGCGTTCATTGGCATAGCGGGTCGCCATATTGAGCACCTCCCTGTTGCCGCCGATGCACATTACCCCCAATTTGTATCGCCCGATATTCAAGGCATTAAAAGCGATCAGGTGGCCTTTACCTATTTCGCCCAACACATTTTCTGCTGGCACTTTGGCATTCTCAAAAAATACCTGCCGTGTTGAGGAGCCTTTTATGCCGAGTTTGTCCTCTTCTTCTCCCAATGTGATGCCCGGTGTGCCGCGCTCCACAATGAAAGCTGTAAATTTCTCACCCGCAATTTTGGCAAAAACAATAAAAATATCCGCAAAACCGGCATTGGTAATCCACATTTTTTGGCCCGTCAGCAAATAATGGCTACCGTCTGCACTTACATCGGCACGGGTTTTCGCATTCAGTGCATCAGAGCCACTGCCAGGTTCGGTGAGGCAGTACGCAGCCTTCAACTCCCCGGAAATCAGTCGCGGCAGGTATTTTTCCTTTTGCTCTTCCGTGCCGAAATAAAGAATCGGCAACATTCCAATGCCCGTGTGCGCAGCGATAGAAGTGGAAAACGACCCGCAGGGACCCAACCTATCCGCAATCACGGTATTGGTATTGGTGTCGAGTTCGGTGCCGCCATATTGGGCGGGCATGTGCGCCCCAAGCAAGCCCAATGCACCCGCTTTTTCCAAAAGGGCAACCGTAAGCCCTGGCTCTTGCTTTTCGATCCTATGTCTGTTCGGGACAATTTCGTTTTTCAAAAAATCCTCGGCCATTTGCCTGACCATCAGTTGCTCCTCGTTGAGCTCTTCCGGGATAAACGTGTCTTCTGGCCTGCTCTCGCGGATGAGGAATTCTCCGCCTTTGAGCACATCAATTTTTTCCAAAGTATCTGTCATTGTATATAGGTGGGTTGTGAGACAAAAATGATAGCGAATTTTCGCCACAAAAATACAGACGCTTTGTGTAACAATGCAAGGCTGGAGGGGTATTTTCAAAAGAATTTTGTGAAAATGCCAAATCAGGCAGCAGCGATACACTGCTGACCGAACAAATGAGAGAACACCATTTGGAGGGAAATATAGCCAACCTGGCTAAAAAAGAATTGCTTGGTGTGCTGCGGGACTGAGAATATGACGTGTGAAGGCTAATTCACCTCCCACTTCTTCGTCCTGAAAAATCGCACGACGAGGTAAAGCAACAGTCCCGCCGGCCCCGTCAACATCGTGAGCAACAAACTGGGAATCAGAAAAACATGCCCGATTTTCAGTTGCCGCGCATCATGCGTCTGCCAAGTACCGACGAGCAGGCAAAACGACAGGTAGTTGAGCCAGCCTGTCAAGAGCATTGCTTTGCTGCGAAACAAATTTTCAAAACCCGACAACGACAAAAAATTACCACCTCCTTCCGGCCCGATCAGATATTGAATGGTAAAAATCGCAGCGGCCACGAGCAAAACAATGGCCGACCCAAACGCAATCGGCTCGGTGAATTGCCATTTGGGTGCAAAAATCAGCAGTGCCCAAGGGATAAAAATAATGACACTGGCGTACCAGTAAAAGTTGTCGGCAGACATTCTTTGTTGTTGATTTGTTGAGTTGGTTATTTAAAAATTCGGCAATGTGGTTATGTCAACTCGTCGCATCAACGAATAACCAAATCAACGAATAACCATCATTTTTGAATTTTCAGGCTCAAATCCAGCGGATGCGCAGAGTGCGTGAGCGCTCCGGCGGAGACATAATTGACGCCCGTTTGTGCATATTTTCTGACGTTGAACAGCGTGATGCCGCCAGAAGCCTCGGTCTCGAAACGACCGTTCACAAAGGCGACGGCTTCATGGAGGATTGGCAGTTCAAAATTGTCGAACATGATGCGTGTAATGCCGCCTATTTCCAATAATTCTTCCAACTCGACAAGGTTCCGAACTTCTACCGTGATGCCAAGGTGGAGGCCTTTTTCTTTTTGATAAGCATGGGCGCGCTCAACTGCTTTGCGAATACCGCCCGCTGCGTCCACATGGTTGTCTTTTATCATCATCCAGTCGTAGAGCCCCCAGCGGTAGTTTTCGCAGCCACCGATGCTGACCGCCCATTTTTCCAAAAAACGGATGAGCGGCGTGGTTTTGCGCGTGTCCAACACTTTCACTGGCAAATCGCCCACCTCGAAAGCAAACCGGCTGCTGAGTGTGGCGATGCCGCTCATGCGTTGCATTGTGTTAAGTGTCAGGCGTTCGGCTTGGAGTAAGGCACGGGTATTGGCCTCCACCTCGAAGCCAAATTCGCCGAAAAGCACATCGGAGCCGTCGGGTTTGTGGACGGTTATTTTGGCCGTGGGGTCAAGGTGGCGAAAGATTTTTTCGGCCAATTCCACGCCCGCCAATACGCCGTAGTCTTTGATTTTCAGCACGGCGCGGCTGCGGCTGTCCGCCGAAATGGTAGCCAGAGAAGTGTGGTCCCCCGCGCCGATGTCTTCTTTCAGCCCGGCGATGATGAAGTCGTTGATTTGTGCGTCTGTGATTTGCTGTGGTCGCATGAATTGTGGATTCGTTGATTTGTGGATTCGTAGATTTGTCACTCCTTCCATTTGATATTGCATCCCCCGCTCGGCCTTTGGATTTCAGGTGCGGGTTTGTTTTCTAAAACTGCATCCAACGCCGCTCTTAAATCCTCGCCTGTCGAAGGAATCGGGTTGCGTTTGGGGCGGCTGGGGTCGAGTTGGCCGCGATAATAAAGTTTCAAATCTTTGTCAAAAACATAAAAATCAGGCGTACAAGCCGCGTCGTAAGCGCGGGCGACTTCCTGACTTTCGTCGTAAAGGTAGGGAAATGTGTAGCCGACTTCCACCGCGTGAGTTTTCATTTTGTCGGGCGCATCTTCGGGGTGAGCTACCACATCATTGCTGCTGATGCCGACAAATGACACGCCTTTCGGTTCGTATTCAGTCACGATACGCACGATTTCAGGATTTACATAAAGGACATAAGGGCAGTGGTTGCACAAAAACATCACCACCGTCGCCTTGCCGGAAGCCACGTCGGCGAGGCGGACGGTTTTCCCGCTCACTGTGTCGGGCAAGGCGAAATTCGGCGCTTTTGTGCCGAGCGGGAGCATATTTGATTCGGTATAAGCCATGAGTTGGTTGCTGGTTATTGGTTATGGTTCGTTGTTATTTACAGGCTTGGTTTATCCCCAAAACATAGTTTTTCACCACACCGATTTCGGTCGCCGTTTCCGCGCCTTCGAAACCTTTGATGTCCGCGTCTTTGATATTTTTTTCAAACTGTTCCAAAAACGGTTTGCTCAGAGGCGTGTACGACCAGTGCCATTTTTCCTCAAAATATCCCGCCGGACGGCCAGCCGTGTAGGGCTGGCAAAAACCGTATTCGTGGGCGTGTTCCGTGAGCCATTTATACGTCTTTTCGTGTTTGCCGCCTTTTTCAAAATGATGGTTTTCAAGTTCGTTTATGTCAATATCGGTACCCCAATGGTGGCGCGACGAGCCGGGCATGGACGAATATTCGAGGATTTTCAGGGCGCGGGCTTTGGCGGCGGGCGCGTCTTTGGCAAAGCGCGTCCATTTACCTTCCCAGATTTCTTTTTGGCGGTAAAAATTGCGTGTACTCGAAATTATTTTCAACTTGACTCCTTCTTTTTGAGCCGCTTCGAACATTTTTTTAAATGAATCAAACGCCTCTTTGCGCATCAACATTCCGGGTTTGTCAGAATAAGGTTTGCCGACCACCACAAAATCAGCGTGTTTGGATGGATCGAATTTGCCGAGTAAATATTCGACATCTACTTTTACTTCTGGCGCGAACGGTTGGGGATTCAAGCCGGTTAAGGGCGGAATTGGGACAGCCTGTTGTTCCGCAGCCGGAGCAGGATTGCTCAGCACCGAACCGCCAGCCGACCCTGCCTTTTCAGGCGCAGATTGGCACCCTAAAAAAAATAGAAGGAAGAGAAAAAGGAGATTTTTCATCAATGTCTGTTTTGTCGGGCAAAAGTAGAGAAATCTGTGGGAACGCCATTTTTCAGAAATACCCTGCCTGTCGTTTTTTCCCGATTCGATTACCTTTGCGCCTCTAATTTTGGGTTCTTGGTTGTTAGTTGTTGATTCGCAGAATAGTGTAGGGCTGACAAATTCGCCTTCCGGCGGATGACAAAAAACAATCTACAACAACCAAGAGCCAACAACTAATAACAGACAACTAACAACAAACAACTAAAATGTACCGTACCCATACCTGCGGCGAACTCCGCCTTTCAGACGCAAATAAAGAAGTCACCCTCT
>CAYZVM010000056.1:0-28636 GCA_964481485.1 uncultured Saprospiraceae bacterium
CCCGCTATGCTGCCCTGCCCACCAAAGCTTATTCGGGATTCGTGCAGCCCAAACTCGTGGCGGTGCGCGATGCCAACGGCAACATCACCGATGTGAAGGTGGAAAAGGAACTTGATTTCGTGCAGCAGATGTTGCGCTACGGACGGGAGTATTCGTTCTTGCCTGCGAGCAACTAAAATCTGGTTGTCATATTTCCAAAACCCGCCCGGCCTTAAAACACCGGGCGGGTTTTTGTTTTAAAATTGGCATCACCGCTATTTAAATCCAAAGTTGCTTTTGTGTTAAAATAAAAAATTAAAAACGAAAAATATTTCAAAAAGACTTGTTGAAGTTTTGGAACAGGGTACATTCGCGGAATAAAAAACATTTTTCACCTAAAACAAAAAATGTTATGAATACCAAAGTTTTACTTGCCGCACTGGCCGGAGGCGTGGCCATGTTCCTTTTAGGATGGCTCGTTTTCGGCATGATTCTCGACCCGTGGTACAGAACCATCATGACTCCCGAAGCCACTGCCGCTACGCGGAATCCAGAAGAGATGGTCATGTGGGCAATTGCCCTGAGCAACTTGGTTTATGGCCTGCTTCTGGCGCTGATTTTCAGCCGTTGGGCCAATATTTCTACATTCAAAACTGGTGCTATCGCTGGCGCAGTCATTTCCTTCTTGGTGGCGCTAAGTTTTGATTTTAGCCTCTTCGCATTTATGAAGATGTGGACGAACAGCACCATCCTGCTCGTTGACCCGCTTGCGAGTGCCGTTGTGGGTGCCGTCGTCGGCGGTGTGGTTGGTTGGGTGCTTGGGTATGGGCAACGACAAGCTGCTTAAAGCATTGATTTACAAAAGGAAAAGCCGCTCTGTTTGTGCAGATGCGGCTTTTCCTTTTGGAGAAAAATTGCTTTTCAAATGCCAACTATCAGGGCAAAATCACTTCATCAATTTCCCCACCTCGCGCCATGTAATCAATTGAATGTTTTGCTCTTTGAGCAATTTCCGGCACACATCGCTGGTGAAAAAGTCGTAGTCCGCCTGCCGCCATGCTGCGCCCCAGTCGGGGTGGTCAATGCTCACGCCCTGCATTTCGGCATCGTCGTAAGCCGTGTGGATGAGCAGGGCGCTCACGCCCGGCTGGAGCGACTGGAACACCGACGTGTAATATTGCGCCATGCCTTTTTTATAGTCGTCGGGGTTGGCGGTGAAAATGCGGTCAATCACAATGTCCTTTTCCGTCACCGCCTGTTTGAAAGGTTCGGGCAAGATGCCCAGCAGGTCGTGTCCCACCATCGCGGGGATGCCGTATTCGCGCCCCATTTTCAGATAAATGCCAAATAAAACCGGGTTTTGAAAAAACAGACAACCCATGTGCGAGTCCAAATGTGTCGGCTCGATGCCCATGTCTTTGGCCTTTTTGATTTGGGCGCGGAGTTCGGCTTCCACGTCTTCGGGTTTGGCGTTGCTGGCGAAGTCGGCGCAATTGTCATAAAAATAGCCGAGCGAATCCACCAGCCCGGTCATTTCGCCGCAGTCGGACACCGGCCCCCATTTGAAGTGTTTCCATTCGCTGGTCAGCGTTAGGTGCAGCCCCAAATCGTGGTTGGGATTGGCCTTCGCGTACGCCGCTACTTCCGGCAGCCAGGGGCAAGGCACCATGATACTGGCGGAATTGACCACGCCCTCCTTCATGGCTTTGAAACTGGCCTGATTCTCCGAATGGGCCACCGCTAAATCGTCGGCGTGGATGATGAGCAATTTCGCGTCTTTCGAGTAGCCGAGGCGTTCGGCAAGGGAGGCTTGGGTTTGGGCGAAAGAGAAATTGGGCAGGCAAATGGAACAAAGGAGCAGGAGAGAAAAGGCGTTTTTCATAATCGAGTTATTCGTTTTTGATGTTTAAATCAAAGTTTGCATAAAACCCCAAATCCTTGTTTTTCAGAATCTTAGTCCAAAAAGCAATCTGCCCGGTATGGTACGAATAATGCTCGCACACATGAACGATGATACCGATGCCGCTCATTTCAAAACCTTGCACCGAGCGCACGCGCAGCAGTTCTTCCCGGCTCGCCCGGCGGATGGTCTCGACGGCTTCCCGCACCGTCCAAGTCAATTTTTCCAACAATTCGGCTTTTGAAAAACCGCCATCGGCGGCGAATTCTGCATCCCGGTCGCGCGCGTCGGGGTGGTTGCCCAACGACGCAATGGCGTACTGCGTGATGTTGCCGCACAGGTGCAAGATGAGATTGCCGACGCTGTTGGAGGCGGAGTTGGGGCGTTGCCACACTTCGGCTTCGGTCAGTTCGGCCAAGCATTTTTCGATACGCGGCGTATTCTCCTCCATGCGGAGGATGATTTGGGAGGTAAGTTCTTGAATTTCAGGAGAGCCCATGTTTTTAGGTTGCCCAGTTGATTGCCCAATTTTTTCAGCCGCCAAGATAATATCCATGCCACAGCACGAGTGCCACAAAATTTGTGTTTTGCTTCGCTCGCTTCGGCAGCCCCAAAAAGAATCTTGCATTTTATCTTCATACGAAAACCAACATCTGCCCCGTTTACAGCCTGCTTTGATGTTCTCTCGATGAAACATATCTTTCTGCTCACCAAGCTCCTATTTTTTGCGCATACCGTTGCCGTCGCGCAGCTGCCCCAGCCTGTTTGGCAATTCTCGGCTGGCGGGTTTTGCAAAGTAGCCCCAGCGGCTGACGGCGGCACTGTTGCGGTGCTGAACGGCAGCAGTATCGCGATATTGGATGTGGCTACTGGCAAAAAACTGCACACATTCTACTTGCCATTTGAGGGCCGCGAGTTGGCGTTGAGCGCCAATGGAGAATATGTCGCCTGTTCGGACGCGCATAAAAATATGCTTTTCGGAAAAATACCCGTGCCGGGAAAAACCATCGAGTGGAACGACTTTGGCAAAATCTCTGGCGCAAAAACGCACGGCAATCTCGGCAAATTGGTGGCGCTCGACAACGGAAAAGTATTGGCTGTTTCTTATGAAAAAACGGTGCTGCGGGTCAGTAAAAGCAAGATTGAGATCTTGTTGGACAAATACAACGAAGCCTACCGTTGCGAGGGCATCAGCCAAGATGCGCGATGGGCTTTTTGCAGAACGGAGAATGAAAAAAAGGAGCCGTTTTTGGTGAAATTACCTCCTGATAAAGAGATTGTTAGACCGCCGACTTCTGATTTGGTGCCATTGCCCCAGCTGGGCGTATTTAAAAATTTCACACCCGGCGGACGCCATGTTGTGATGGTTTCCAAAGAAGGCCGGATGCATTTGGTTGACCCCAATAACGGCCAAGTCGTATATGCCAAAAGCAGCGCGGCACTCTTTGATTACGGTGTTGGCGAGTATGACAACAGTGCCAATGTTTGCGCAGTTGATTTCAGCGCGACGAGCAATCGTTTGATGATATTGGAAGGCCCGGTAGAAGAAGTTCAATACCCCCAAATGGAGCGATTGTGGCGAATAGGAGAATTGATTTTGCTCGACCTTGCGAGCCATGAGCCGCTACGCATTACGCTGACAGATTCGTCGTCCCAATTGGAACAGGTGTGGTTTGCCAACAGCGGGCAGTTCGTGGTGGGCGCGACCAGTCGGGCGGTGCAAGTTTGGGTACACGATTCGCTTTTGGCTCGAGCCTCCTTCCATGGGCTGCCTTTGCCGAAAATCGTGCCGGGCAACTCTTTGCCAGAAATGAGTATCTCAACTGCCGAGTACGAAGTCAAATCTTGTGTGCAATTGCAGGCCGGCCCCAATGTCCGGGTAGGCATTTTGGTCAATGGCGAAAGTGTACACGGCGCGAGCAACCTGAAAAAAGACGGCAATTGCAACATTGAACTGAGCCAAAAAGCCCAATTGATACCCGGCATTATCAACAGCGTGCAAATAAATGCGTCGGACAATGTGGGCATGGCCACCTACCACCAGTTTGTCAAATGCACAGCGCCGAGAGTCCTGCCGCCCAAAAACGAACAGGTCGGGTACGCCAAGATGAACCTCGCCCTCATCCATGCCGACGACCTAAACAACACCAATGGCTACAAACGATTCTTGGAGAGCGAGGGCGCCGCTGTCACGTTGGTCAATTTTTCAAAGATATTGAACTATGAACTTGACAATTTCGACGCGCTCCTCATTTGGCGCGAATTCGACTATCCCGATGACGATCTGTTTGATAAAAAAGCTTATCGCCTAAGCCAGCCTAACTTGGAAATTAAATACGAAGATATAGTTCGGAAGATAGAAAACACAGAAAAACCGATAGTGATAATAGGCAGCCTAAAAGGTCTTGGGCTATTGCCGAAGGACTATGAATTGGTGGCCAACAATTGGATAAATGTACAGTCAGACACCCGTTTGAAAACAAAATACCAGCTGCCCGCCGACGGCAAAGTTGTCGTGTTTGAAAAGCCGATGCACCATTTTTGCCTCACCGCCAAAACGGAGAAAAACGACGCGACCTACCAGCCTCTGGCATCGGTTTTAGATTCGAAATACAAAAAAAACGAAGATGCCAGCCCCATCGTGCGGTTCAAAAGGCGCTACGGATTGTTCGGCTTGGCCGCCCCCATCCAACTTTGGACGCCCGAGGCAAAAGATTTGCTCATGGCTTTTTTGAGTTCATTCTGCGAACACTGCCCGCCCACAAACGCCCCGGACTCAGAGCGCGATCTCATCGTCGTGCCAAGTAGTTCATCCAAAGGTCAATCTGCGGGCATCGCATCGCAGGATTTTGGCACCTACCATGCCCTACTCATCGCCGTAGAAGACTACGCGGACCCGAATGTGAACAAATTGGACAACCCCGTGCGCGACGCGACACAACTCCAAACAGCTCTGCTCACCCACTACACTTTCGACGCAAAAAACGTGACACTGCTGAAAAACCCCACCAAAAAGGACGTGTTCACCGAACTCACTCGGCTGCGCATGGCAGTGAAATCCGAAGACAATCTGCTGATTTTTTATGCCGGACACGGCTATTGGGATGCCGACATGGAAAAAGGATACTGGCTGCCCACCGATGCCGAACACGCGCTGCCCACCAATTGGATCGCCAATGAAGATGTGACTGGCTACATCCGCGCCATCAAGTCGAAACACACCCTGCTCATCACTGATGCCTGTTTCAGCGGCGGCATTTTCAAAACCCGCGATGCCTTCACCGACCAACGCGCCGTGGAAGAAGTGTACAAATTGACCAGCCGTAAAGCCATCACCAGCGGCACACTCACCGTAGTGCCCGACCGCAGTGTTTTCCTGCAATACTTGACCAAAAAGTTGGAAGAGAACAAAGACAAATACCTCAGCGAAGAACAGTTGTTCGGCCAATTCAAAACCGCCGTCATCAACAACAGTCCCGGCCAAGTGCCGCAATTTGGCACCATCCTGAACACCGGCGACGAAGGCGGCAACTTCATTTTTATCCGAAAATAAAATCACCCTAAACACACGTCTTATGCGCAGCATCCTGATCGCTTCCATCCTCTTCTTCGGCTTTTCCGCTACCGCGCAAACTTCCAGCCGCGACAACGCTTCCATTTTGGTGGAAAAACTGCTCAACACAAAAGTTTTCGTTGATTATGCCCAAGTAAAAAAAGACATAGAAAGCCAAGTGTCGGCGCTCAATAATCAACCCAACATCAGCGCTGCCGATTACCTCGCCATTCAAAACGCCTACAACAACACTAAAATGGCGTTCGACGGCTTTTTGGGCGTAGTCCGGCAGGATATGCTTGATTTTCAATTGTTTGAAAAAGCCGCAGAGGGCGATGAGACGACCATTTTGCGCTATGTCATGGCATACAACAGCGGATTGGATGTGTACAAACGCGAGTTTGCGCCTGCCTACAACCGCGTCGCCCAAACCCGGTTTTTGCCAGCTTGGTTGGTGCCGCTTGGCATTCACGCTTTCAATTTTTTGGGTACTTTATTCAAGGGAAAAAGCGAGCGCAAAGACATCATCATCAACGACTTGCTGATGGTGTCGAACTACCTGTTTTTGCAAAAAATGCAAATGAAATATTGGGAAGAATTAGTGACCGTGCGCCCCAGCAACAACCCCGCCCCGGACACCGACCTCAATACCGGGCAATTTTCCGCCAAGTCGCCGGGGCTCGCATCTTCAATGCAATACCCGGCCATGAAATCCCTGTCCGGCCAGATTGAATTTATCGCTGCCGGCAATCCGACCACTTCCATGCTTTTTGAGTCGGCACCCAATGCAACACGCGATCTTGTTGTGACCGGTTCCAGCGGCGTGACCAACACGGGCGCGGCACCGGCATTGCGCAGCGTCAGCACATGGAGCGAAGGCACGTCCTTCCAAATCCGGGTGCAAAACACCGCCCTGCTTTATGCTTTTACGCTGAATTCCAACGGCACCTGCTCGGCCATTTATCCTTTCAACGAAGCGTGGGTCAACGGGTTTGGCATGAGCAAAAGCCGCGATTTGTCGGTCGGGCCGCTCATGCTCAAAAACGACCAAGGCGGTGTCACCATCCCCTCGCGCAACGCCACCACCGGCGAAGAAAACTTCATCCGCATCAGCGGCAGCTCCACCAAAGAACAGATGTGCCTCATCGTGTCCATGTCCGAACTCGATTTGAACACCATCATGGCCCGCATCGGCCAATTGCCCGGCAGTTTGGCCGAGCGTGTGGCTGCGCTGTGGCAGGGAGAGACCCGTTGTGCCACACCGGCAGAGGCGCAATTGCGGGTGGAGGGCAGTCGCATTCTTTTCAATGTCAGTAACAGCGATAAATGGCTATTGCCGCTCGTGTTTGAGATACGGCGCTGATATCCCGCCGAAATCTTTTCCATTTTCACAGTCAAAACCCCTACGTTTGGTCGTCGAAAAACGGCTGTCGTTCGGGCGGTGCTTGCTTTTCTGCTTGCCCACCCCCAATCTTTGGCCGTTCAATCAAATACCAAACTTTCCATCTTATGTTGACCTACGTTCTTCCAGTTCTTTTACTTTTGATTATTCTCAGTGTCGTTACGGTGCAGCAAGGCACGGTCGCGATTACGACGATTTTCGGAAAATACAACCGCACCTTGTACCCCGGCTTGAGTTTTAAAATCCCGCTTATCGAGCAGGTTTTCAAACGTATTTCTGTTCAAAACCGCGCCGTGGAACTCAATTTTCAGGCCGTCACGATTGACCAGGCCAACGTGCATTTTACCTCCTTGCTGCTTTTTTCTGTGTTGGACAACGCCGAAGAAACGGTGAAAAAAGTGGCGTTCCGCTTCGTGAGCGACCGCGATTTCATGGCCACGCTCACACGCACGGTGGAAGGCAGCATCCGCTCCTATGTGGCTTCCAAAAAGCAACAAGAAATCCTCAGCTTGCGCCGCGAAATCACCGAGGCCGTGAAAGGCAATGTGGACCACATGCTCGAAGATTGGGGCTTCCATCTCATTGATTTGCAGATAAATGATATCACTTTCGACGACGAGGTGATGCGCTCCATGTCGAAAATCGTGGCGGCTAACAACCTGAAAGCCGCTGCCGAAAATGAAGGTCAGGCCCTGCTCATCACCAAGACCAAAGGTGCCGAAGCCGAAGGCAACGCCATCAAAATCGCCGCCGAAGCCGAGCGCGAAGCCGCCAGAATGCGTGGTCAGGCAGTCGCACTTTTCCGCGAAGAAGTGGCAAAAGGCATGAGCCATGCCGCCAAAGAAATGCAAACCGCCAATCTCGATACTTCGGTCATCCTCTTTTCCATGTGGACGGAGGCTATCAAGAATTTCACCGAACACGGCAAGGGCAATATCATCTTCCTCGACGGCTCGGTGGATGGGATGCAAAAGACGTTGAAAGAATTGATGGCGCTGAGCAGCACGGACTTTTCGGATAAACGAAAATAACGCCGGAACCGCCATTTTTTCAAAATAGAAAGCCGCTCGGGGGAATCCTGAACGGCTTTCGTTTTAGAGAAACGTTTTCTAAAACAACTTCAACTGCGGCGATTTGAACTGCTCGTACAAATCAAGGTTGAACCCCGGCATCTTCCTGTCTTTCAGGTACTTCTCTTTCGCCACGCGGAATTGGTCGTGGATAATTTGGGCAATATTCCCTTCGCCGCGCATTCGTTTCCCGAAACGTTTTTCCTCCAAACTGCCGCCGTGCGTGTCACGGATTCGGTTGAGCACACGGTCAGCGCGATCGGGCATCGTTTTCCGAATCCAGTCTTCAAAAATGACGGCGATGTCGCCGTTCAGGCGCACTATGGTGTGGCCCACGCCGAGCGCACCGCAGTCTGCGGCGGTTTTCACCAAAGGCAAAATTTCGTGGTCATTCAGGCCGGGTATGATGGGCGCCATCATCACAAAAACGGGGATGCCAGATTTTGAAAGCATCTCGACAGTTTTGAGGCGTTGCTTTACCGAGGCGGTGCGGGGTTCGAGGAGTTGGCGCAATTCTTCATTGAGCGTGGTGATGCTAACGGCGACGTGTACGAGCCGTTCGGAAGCGAGTTTTTGGATAATATCGAGGTCGCGCAGCACAAGGCTATTTTTGGTGATGATGCCAACGGGGTGGCGGTATTTCCAAAAAACTTCGAGGCAGGCGCGGGTGATTCGGAATTTGCGCTCGGCGGGCTGGTATACGTCGGTGTTGCCCGCAAACATGACGGGTGCGGCTTTCCAATTTTTCTTTTTCAACTCATTTTCAAGCAGTTCGGCGGCATTTCTCTTTACCAAAATCTTTCTTTCAAAATCCAGCCCCGCGCTGTAGCCCCAATAGGGGTGGGTGTTGCGGGCGTAGCAATAGATGCAGCCGTGTTCGCATCCTTGGTAGGGATTCATACTCCATTCGAGGGGGATATCGGGACTTTCGACTTTGTTCAGGATGGTTTTTGGGTGGGTTTCGAGGTATTCGGTTTTGAGATTGTCCTCTTCCCAATCGTCGGCCACGAGCGCCCAATCGAGCGGCTCGGTGTCGCGCACGATTTTTTCGTAGCGAGAAGGCGGATTGATTTGTGCGCCGCGCCCTTTCAAGGCTCGTTGTTGGTTGGCGGTTGTTTGTTCGTTTCTCACGCGTTCAGATTTTGCACAAATTTAAAACAATTTGAGTTTAAAAAAATGGGTTTTTTGAAAACAAAAAATAGGAGTGATGGATTTGAAAATCCGCCGTACAGTTGTGGATGGAAAAATTGTCCAAATGGATGGAGTGGGGCTATCTTGCACTCTTCGCCTTACTCCCGTGGTCGCCCGAATGCTCGTTTGGCACATGGAAAATGGACCTGCCGAGTGAGCCGCTCATCGCCGTTTTGGGCATAGGCTTGGGCTGCCATGTTTTGAAAAAGCCGAGTGCGATTTGGGCGGTATTTTCCAATCACTTTTTGATGAAAATCAGCGCCGCGTGGGTTGGCTGGCTGGCGATAAGTGCCTGTTTTTCAACAATGCCGCTCGTGTCGTGGAAATATTGGGCCGTGGAGGCGGGGCATTGGTGGGTGTTTTGTGTGGGGCTGGCGTTGTTTCCCAATTTGTGGCTGCCAGCCTTCCGATTGTTTGCCGTTTCGATGGCTGCTCTGGTGGTTTACACTTTGGTTCACCACTCGTTCTATGACTTCCGGGCCGACCAGGCACTGCTCGCGCCGATGCCGTTTTTTCCTGAAAGCACACTCTATGCAGCGGTGCTGGGGATGATGGTGTTTCTCATCCCCCTCCGTTCACCCCCCCCTCCCCTAAAAGGGAGGGGAGACGTAGAGCACACCGCAACAATGTCGCCGGGAGTGGAGTTGAACGGGGGCGTGTTGGGATTGTTCCTCACCGGCCTTTTCTTCTCATTTTGCCGCGCCGCATGGATTTCAACGGTACTGGCTGGCAGCATTTTTTTACTCTTCAAATATCGGGAAAAATGGCGGTTGTTCGCGTTTACGGGGTTGGTTTTGCTCGCCGGAAGCCTCCTATTTGGAGAGCAGATACTTGACAGAATGACGAAGGAAATTGGGAAGGATGTTTCTACGCTCGAACGGCTGAATCGCTTTTCGTGCGCTTTGCGCATGGCACATGAAAAGCCGTGGACGGGTTTCGGGCCGGGTACTTTTCAGTTTCAATATATCCCGTTTCAAAAGCCGGAAGAGATGACGCGCATCAGCGCACGGGCGCCGGTTTTAAAGTGCAATCCCGATACTTATGGTCGTGGCGGCGGTACCCATTCGGAGTATTTTCAGGCACTGGCGGAGGATGGCTGGCCGGGGCTGGTGCTTTGGCTGACGCTGACGGTGGCGGTTTTATGGACGGGCTTCAACAGTTTTTTTCGAGCAAGAACAACGGATTATCAATGGTTTGTTCTGGCCCTCATGTTGAGCCTGTTGACCTTTTTCCTGCATGGCTTGGCAAACAATATGCTCCACGACGGGCGGGTGGCGGCGTTGGTGTGGGGGCAGATAGCAGTGGTAAGTTTGAAGTTAAGAGATTGAAGTTGGGAGTTAGGGTGTATCAAATCCCCCGCCGCCTCACCTCCTGCCGAATCAACGCCAACTCTCTCCCAGCATCCCCCGTGACCGAAGTGTTCTCCTGCGCCCGGCGGATGAGGTAGGGAATCACATCGCGCACCTGACCATACGGGACGTATTTGCCGACGCGGAATCCGGCGGCGGCGAGGTTGAAGGTCAGGTTGTCGCTCATGCCGAAGAGTTGGCTGAACAGCGTGTTCGGGTGGTTGTGCGGGATGCCCTTTCTGTCCATGAGTTGCACCTGCAGCAGGGCACTGTCGGCGTTGTGGCTCGCATTGCAAAAAGCCAGTTTGTCTAAATGGTCGAGGCAAAAACGGAGGGCGGTGTTGTAGTGGTCGTCGGTGGCATTTTTGTCAGGGTTGATGGGGTTTTCGTAGCCGAATTGCGCGGCATAAAAAGCCTCCTTTTCCATGTAGGCACCACGCACGAGTTTGGCGCCGAGCATGAATCCGGCCTTTTGGGCGCGGTCGTAGCTTTCGATGAGAAATTGGAGCCGGTCTTTGCGGTAGAGTTGGAAGGTGTTGTAAACGACCACGCGCTTTTTGTTGTAGCGTTTCATCATCAGCCACACGAGATGGTCTATGGTGTCCTGAATCCAACTTTCTTCGGCATCTATGAACACGGACACGCCTTTGTTGGCGGCGTGATAGCACACGGCATCAATGCGTTTGAGCACATTGCGGTACTCGCCGAGTTCTTCGCGGGTGAGCGTAGGCCGGTGCTGGACCTTTTCGAGCAGGTGAAACCGCGCCAATCCCGTGACTTTGGTGCTCACCACCGGGATGTGCTTGGAGCGAGAGGCGTAGTCAATGGCGCGGATATTTTCGTTCATGGTGTAGTTGAAATCAATCTCCGTCTCCTTGCCTTCCGCGCCGTAGTCAAGTATGGTGAGGGTGTTATGGGCTGCCAATCGGTCAATATTGGGCTGGCTGTCGAGCAGCGTGGTGCCACCGCAAAAGTGTTCAAAAACGGTGTTTTTGACTATCATCTCGGCAAAAGGCAGCCGGTTTTCCACAGCCCAAAGGGCGAGTTTGGAGCCATATTTTACGAGCCAGGGTTTGTTCATCATGTTGAACAACCAAGCTGTTTTTTTCAGCTCGCGGTCGGTGAGGTGCGAAAAGGCGATTTCGGTGTTTGAAAAATCAACCATTAAGTTCGGTTTGTATCGGCCAAGAATAAGGGGGCGTTATTTGTCATTTGAGGCATTTTGCTGCCAAATTTCCCAAGCTGCTTCGGCTTGCAAGTGCAACATTTCCAAGCCGTTTTTCACCGTGCAGCCCTGCAATTTGGCGCGTCGCAAAAGTAGCGTTTCAGGAGGATTGTAAATCAAGTCGTACACGAAATGTTCGGGCGTAAGTCGCTCGAACGGCAAATCGGGGCAACCGTCCATTTTCGGGGCCATGCCGAGGGGGGTCGTGTTGATTAGAAGTGAGATGTGGGGAGTGAGGAATGAGGCGAGGTCAGCGTAAGAAATCTGGTTTTCCCCGACAGGATTTCGGGAGACGAATTGGTATGAAACCCCCATTTTTTTCAAGACGTACGCAACGGCTTTGGATGCGCCGCCCGTACCCAAAATCAGCGCCTTTTTATCAAGCATTGTCCACCGTCCACCGTCCGCCGTTTGAAGCGATTTCTCAAAACCAATCACGTCCGTGTTGAATCCCCGCAACTTTTTATTTTCAATTTTGATACAATTCACGGCTCCTACGGCACGGGCGGTTTCGTCCAATTCGTGCAGAAATGGGAGGACGTTTTCTTTGTGCGGTATCGTCACATTCAGCCCGCGCAGGTCGGGATTTTGTTCCAACAGCGCGGGCAGGTCGGCGATATTTTTCAGCGGAAAAAGTTCGTAGCGGGCATCGGTGATGCCTTCGCGCACAAATTTTTCGGAGAAATATTTTTGAGAAAACGAATGGCCAAGCGGATAGCCGATGAGTCCGTACAATCGCATAAAGCACTACAAATCAATGTAAACCGTGTAAGAATACTTCCAGTTCTTCTCTTCGCCGGGTTTCAGTTCGACCACCCATTCCACTTCGTGGGAGGGATTGACGCGCAAGGTCGCTTGTTCTTGTTTGGTAACCCATTTTTGCTCAGAACTAAGCGACGTGCCTTCTATGTTGCGCCGGATTTTGAGCGTCACGGGCTCCTTTTTGTAATTGACCACAAAGACCTGTGCTTCCACCCTCACCTCGTCGTAGCTGCGGCTGAAAAACCGGAAGGTGTCGCCTTTGCGCTCCACGTCGCCTTCGCCGTGCGTCACTTTTATCTCGGGTGTTTGGGCAAGTTTGACTTTGCATTTCGCCTTCGGGGGCGTGTAGGGAAGTTTGTCCTGACTGAGCGGATACGTCACGCCGCCCGATTGCGAGAGGATGTTCGCCGCCCCGGTCGTGAACGGATATTGAGTTGGGTTGGTAAATTCGACATAGTGCGATACCGGATTCTGGTTTTCGGTCGGCTTGCGCCGTTGCTCGTAGTAAGCCGCGAAACTGTTGGGCCCGGCGGGCAAAAGTTGACATTCATAAAAATGCACCGGCTCTACTTCCGCTTCAAAAATCGGGTACTGATAGCGGCTGTTTTTGGGGAAATCGCCGGGGCGCACGGTGTAGAAATAAAAATCTTCTGCTTGGCCGCCCTCAAAATTTTCGCCGGGAGCGGGCGCAGCCACCTCGTCGTAAGAGTAAGTTGTGGGAGCGTAATTGGCCGTTTGCATCATGAGTGAGTTGTCAAAATTGAAATTCCTCGCGTCTTGCTGGTACAGGTTTTTTGCAAAATTCACCAGCCAATCGGGGCGGTCAGCAAAAGCGAAATTGGGGATGCCCACCGCGAGACGGAGTTCGGCGCTGCCGAGGTTTTCCGCGTCGTTGGCGATTTCGGCGCGCAGGCTGAGGCGGCTCTTGCCCTTGTCGGCCAGCGTGAGGCTGTACACGGGCGTCCAACCCAAATTGTTGGTGAGGTACAGCATCCCGATTTCTTGTTCGGGCTTGTTGCTTTTGAAATGGACATCCAAGATTTCCGCTGTTTTTTTCGCGACGACTTTACTCTCAAAATCGAGGGCAGGTTTTTCTGAAAATTCCATCTGAATAATTTGCTGGGCATTGAAAACCAACCATTTGCCAGCCGATGTACGGAAATGAATGCGATATGGGGCATTTGCATAACTTGTCGGGGAGGGCAGCAATTTTTCGACTTTTTCTACCACGCCAACCACGGTGTATGGGGCTGCGCCGGTGCTTTGGTTCAGCAGGAGGGTGACTTGTTTGCCAATATTTTTTTCCAAAAGAATGGCGTTGTCGTTGAGTGTTAGTTTTACCTCCACCGAATCCAGCCGGGAAAAAACGGAGGCCAAATCGTCGGTCGGCGAAGTCACCCAAAAGGTGCCGAACAACGCGGCGGGCAAGTCAGTCGTGCTCCATTTGTTGTCCTTCGTTGGCACTTTTCCGGTTTTGTGGATGAGCGATTTGCCGTTTTTGAACACGGTGACGGTGCGGACTGGGAGCGTTTGCGCTGCGGTGGAAAAACAGACGAGAAGCGGCACGAGAAGAGATAGGAAGGTCTTTTTCATGTGATAAATTTTGAGTGTTGGACGTTTTTTGAAAGACAAAAATTGTTTCAAAAGATAAATCTCTCAACCAAAGGTCGTCATTCTGGGTTGTTTGACGGACGGTTCCATGTATTTGAGGCCGGAAAATTTGACATTCCCCATATTTTACATAGAACTTTGCAGCAGTAAAAAATGAAGGAGCCTTCCCGACACGTTCGGGAGGGCTTTTTTATCCCAAACTTTTTAATATTCAGAATTATGGATAATCACACGAAAGAAATGGACGACCCCGCCACAAAAACGACAGAAAACGGTGCAGCGCCCGCCCGTAAAATGAAGGAATGGAACAGCCTGCGCGGCGAAAATGCCTGGACGATGTTCAAGGTGATGGCCGAATTCGTGGATGGCTTTGAGACTTTGAACAAAATCGGCCCCTGTGTCTCGATTTTTGGCTCGGCCCGCACCAAACCCGGCACCTATTACTACGAACTGGCGGTCAAAATCGCCAGCCGCCTCACCGAAGAAGGGTACGGCATCATCACCGGCGGCGGCCCCGGCATCATGGAAGCTGGCAACAGGGGCGCTTGGATGAAAGGCGGCAACTCGGTGGGCCTCAATATTGACTTGCCGTTCGAGCAGCACCACAACCCCTTCATCGCGCCCGACCGGAACTTGAAACACCGCTACTTTTTTGTGCGCAAAGTCATGTTTGTCAAATACGCGCAGGGTTTCGTGGTCATGCCCGGCGGCTTCGGCACGTTGGATGAAATGTTCGAGGTGCTGACTTTGGTGCAGACGAAAAAAATATCGCCCGTGCCGATCGTGCTTATCGGCAAAGAATTTTGGGAAGGACTGAAAAATTGGATTGTGGAAATCCTGCTCGGGCGCCACCAGAATATCAACGCCGAAGACCTCGACCTTTTCCTCATTACCGACGACCCCGAGGAAGTGGCGCAATACATCAATCGTTTTTATGAAAAGAATATCGAGGAGTTGTCGCCCAATTTTGAGCTGTAAATTCAGACCCAGCCGCATCAAAAAAACACGGATGACGCAGACTAACTGTGTCATCCGTGTTCTCATTTTTGAGAAAAACTGCGGCTACAAATTTTATTTCCCCAACGAAATCAAATTGGCGAACAACCGGTACGCGCCCGGCACACCCGCCGGGAGTTCGCGGAAAAATGACAAGCCGGTATAGACATAATGTCCTTTGCCGTATTTCGCCACGAGCAGCGAGCCATCGGCGGGTTTTTCATCGGGGTCGTTGGACGACAATGGCGCATCAAAAGCAGCATCCCATTCCCCCGGAAAATAGAGCCCGCGTTCCTGCACCCATCCATCGAAATCTTTGGCAGTCAGTTTGTTCGGCGTGTTCAGTACCGGATGGTCTGGCAGTCGGAAACGCACTTCGGCAGTTTCGTCGGAGACGCGGACACGCGAAAGTTTCATGGGGTACGGGCCGAGATTGGAGAGCATCGGGTCGCGACCTGTGGTGTTGTACTGCAACACGAGCGTGCCGCCATTCTGCACATATTCGAGCAATTTGGCGTGGTGGAATTGGAGGTTGTCTTTCGTGTTGTAGGCACGGATACCGACCACGATAGCATCATATTCTGCCAACTTGGAAGCCTCCATGTCCTTGTCTTCCAACAAAGTAACCGTGCAGCCCATCTGGCGGAGCGCAATCGGCACATCATCGCCCGCGCCCATGTAGTAGCCCACATTTTTTGCTTTCACTTGCAAATCAACACGAGCGGCGGGTACTGCCGATGGCAGCAAGATGCTCTGTTGTGGAATGTGGTCGTATTTGATGGTCACGAGGCGCATAGAATAATCGCGGTCATTTTTGGCCGCAGATTCGTCAGTAGGGTTGCCTCCCATGTCCACGCCCGCAGACAACATGAACTCACGCGGCCCGGAGGAACTGATATTCAATTCAAACGTGAATTCCTCTTCTTGGCCTTTTTTCTTCAAATTCAAACTCCGCACTCTCGAATTCGTCGGGAGCCATTCTTCGGGGCATTTCAAATAGAAAATGCCTTCCACGTTGTCGCGCCCGGCTTTCGCCCGCACCGTCACCGTATGCTTGCCGGGCGTAAAAATATACGACGGCTCGGTGAACTCCACAAACACGGGCGGCAGCACCTCAAAAGGCCGCCACACCTCGCCGAAATCTGGCTCGCTGGTTTTGTGCGCCACGTCGGTTTCGTATTCGACGGGGATGCCGTTCACTGTGAATGACCAGCGCACTTTTGCATAACGGGGTGTCTCTGGCCGACCGCGGAGTTGTTGATTTTCAACAGCATACATCCCGTTGGTAGCGGATTTTCCCAACCAATACGGTGCGGTAAACGGGGCATCGGAAGAAATTTGAACGCGGCGTTCATTCGTGAAACTTTGGTTCGAGACCAAGCCCAAGGAGTAGGTCGTGTCGAACAAACCCGGCTGCACGGAAAGGCCGCCCAACGTGACCGCGACCTCGGAGCGATTGATGGCTTCGAGGTGGATTTTGACAAAATCGCCGGGCGTGACAGTCGGCTCGGCAGCCGTTGCTTCCAAATAGAGGCCGAGGCAGCCACGGATAACTTCTTTTATTTCGGCCAATTTCACCTCCTTCCAATGCCCGTCAGGCAGGGCTTTTATCATTTGCATCGCCGAAAGCAAATCCGGCACAGAGGCGGAGGGATTGTCCGAACGGTAGTTTTTATCAATTTTGGAGAGCAACACGCCGATTTTTTCGCCGCCGTCCACCCGCGTCCAAGTCGTGTTCATGCCATGAAAAAGGTCGTCGTTGGCAGCGGGGCGGTCACCTTTTATGAAATCAAGATATTCTATCGCCGAGCCGCGTGTGCCCATGGAGCCAAACCCCTGGCAGCGGTGCATGGAGCGACTTTCGGCAGCGACTTCGCCATTGCTTTTGCCCTTCAAAGGCAGGTAAACCCCCGCGTCCACCGTGAACAGGTGGCTTTTGTCCATTTTGTCAAATGCTTCTTGGCCGCCGAAAAACCACCATGAGGTATTGAAAAACTGGCGGCGCGGCTGCCACGGCTGGGTGAAAGCCAATTGCTCGGGGTAAGCATCGGCTTTGCCAGCGAGGTCGAATGCCTCCACCGAAAGCATGGCCGAGGCGGTGTGGTGGCCGTGCGTGTCGTATTTTTTGTCGTGGAAAAAACGGTTGATGACCACGTCGGGCTGCACCTTGCGGAAAGCCCACACCACATCCGAGAGCACAGCTTCTTTGTCCCAAATCCGCATAGTTTCCTCCGGGTTTTTGGAAAAACCAAAGTCGTTGGCGCGCGTGAACATTTGTTTGCCGCCATCCACCGAACGCGCCATGAGCAACTCTTGGGTGCGCAGCACGCCCAAAAATTCGCGTATTTCGGTGCCGATGAGGTTTTGGCCGCCGTCGCCACGCGTGATGGAGAGGTAGGTGACGTCGTAGAGTTTTTCATTGCGGAGATAACTTATCATCCGCGTGTTTTCGTCGTCGGGGTGGGCAGCCACATACAGCACCGAGCCAAGCACGTTCAATTTTTTGATGGATTGGTGGAGGTCGGCGGCGGTAGGTTTGGCGGGTTTTTGGGCAAACAGCCCCACCGTCGTCAAGAGGATGGCGGGCAAGAGGAGGAGATTTTTGTGCTTCATGCCAGAGGAAAATTTTAAGTGGCAAAAATAGGCACAAAAAAACAAGCCGGGTGGCTTATGGTTGCAGGCAGTTGTCACCGTTTAAGGGCGTTTGGTCGAAACATTCAATATTCGGCTATTTGCTTAGGCTTTGATTTTGGGCATCAAGGCGGGGCGTTGCGACATTTCGTGATAACAAATCACGCCTTCGGTAAAGTAGTGACACACCATGCTGCGGCGGGTCGCGCTGGGTTTTGTGATAGGGCTGCCGCCGTGCAAAAGATTGGCGTGCCATATCAGCACATCCCCGCGCCGGGCGACGAAGAGTTGTTTTTTCAGCCCCTTTTCACGCACAATTTGCTCTATTTTGTCCTCATAATGGCGGTTGTTGTGCTCGCCGATGGTCAGCGCCGTGTTGCCCGAATCATAATCCTCAGTCATCACAAACGGCAGGCGGTGGCTGCCGGGATAGTAGAACAGCGGCCCGTTTTCCTCCGTGCAATCCTCGAGCGCCACCCAAGTAGCGATGAGGTAGCCCGGTGGCTCTGTGGTCATGTGAATGGAGTCGGAGTGAGCGCGTTGTTCGCTGCCGAGCGTAAAATTCAGCGACTGAAACGGAATGACTTTTTTGCCCAATAAAAAAGAAAGCAGGCGGGTCAGTTCGGGGTTGCGGAAAAAGCGCTCGTCGGCGAGTTGGCTGTTTTCCCATAGGTTGAAAATTTTACGACCCGTAAAGTTGAATCCGGCTTTGCCAGTGGCGAGCAATTCATTCACCTCCTTATTGAGCGCGGCGGTGTCTTTTTCGGGGAAAAAATTTTCCAGCACCATGTAGCCGTCGGTGACGAATTGCCGGATTTTGTTTTTCAAACTTCCCTCAAAATGCTGAAATTCAGCACTCTGCTCCAAATGCTCCAATGCGCCCGGTTGGTCGAGCCAGGGAATATCGGGGTGGTGCTGCGCCCCAAAATCCCGACTGCCGAGCGGGCTGAAAATGCTTTTGCGCAACCCGTAACGGCGGTAAAGTGCGCGGTTGTGCTTCAGCCGGTCGGTATTCAGCAAGTTGTTCAGCACATAAGAGGCTTTCAGGTTGCGGAGGAAGCCGGTGTGTTTTTGGAAAAAACGTTGGAGGGAGAAGCTGGGCATAGTGTATGTAAAAGTCGGCAGGAGACATTTTGTGACGAAGGCAAAGGTAGGTCGAATCCCCATTTTTCCTGACTTTCGCGCCTTCAACAGCAATTCCCGTCCATGAAAAAAACACTGCTTTTCACCGCTCTTCTTGTCCCTTTTTTGCTTTTTTCCCAACAAAAACCAACCCCCATCCACGTCGCGCCCGACGCGCCCGTTTGGATGCAAATGATGACGGGCGAAGACCCCAATGTCTTTGAAATTCAAAAAAAGTACGCGGAATATTTTGAAAATCAGCCGTTTGAAAAAAATGCCTACACCCAATTTTACAAACGCTGGATGCACTGGGCGAGGCCGTTCGTGCAAGCCGATGGCAGTTTGAAAGAGCCGACGGCGGCGGAAATGTTGGAGAAAGAAGAGGTGCTGCGCAGTTTACGCGAATCTTCCCGCTCTCCTCGTTCAACCCCGCCCCGGCCCTCCCCTAAAAGGGAGGGAGCCGTAGAGGACACCGCGTCTCCCCTCCCTTTTAGGGGAGGGGTTGGGGGTGGGGTTGAACGGGGGGAAAACGCAGGCTGGACCTTCCTCGGCCCCAAACAAACCTTCGATTTGGACGGCACGACCGAAGTCACCTGGCAAACCAACATCTACTCTCTCGACATTGCCCTTTCCGACCCAAACATCCTCTATGCGGGCGGCGAAAGTGGCGGCCTTTGGAAGACGACCGACAAGGGGCTGCATTGGGAATTGCTTACGGTGAATGTGCTGCACGGTGCATTCGGCGCGGTGAAAATCCACCCAACAGACCCGAATACCGTTTATGCAGGCACCTCTGGGAAAATCATCAAAACCACCGACGGCGGCGCGACTTGGGCGACTGTTTATTCGGAAAACAACTTGTGGGTCAACGAATTAGCCTTTCGACCTGACCAGCCGAACATCGTGTTGGCGGCTTCTGACCAAGGGCTTTTGAGAACAGAAAATGCGGGCGCGAACTGGGCAAAACTTCACCCGCAGCAGACTTGGGCCGTGAAATTCAAAGTCGGCGACGCGATCACGGTTTTTGCTATCCGGAAAAACGGCACAGGTTCGGACTTTTTGATTTCCAACAACAGCGGTGCGAGTTTTTCTCCTTCCAATGTCGGTTGGTGGATACCCGGCCAGGGCGAATCCGTCACTGGCGCGCACATCGCCATTTGCCCATCCAACCCTTCCAAAATCTACGCCTACCTCTGCGGCAACGGCTCGAATTTGAAAGGTTACGTCGGCGTTTTTGTCAGCAATGATGGCGGTGCTTCGTGGGCAAACACACATCCGCAGAACGCCATCGGCAATTCTCCCGTCGCCTATTCGATTCCAAACCACACCAATTTGATGACCCACAACGGCGTGTTTTCTGGCTTCGACCAAGGGTTTTACGACATGGCAATTATCGTCAACCCCAACAACGACAACCAGTTAATCGCGGGCGGCACTTCGTGGTTCAAGAGTGTGAACGGCGGCCAAACCTGGACTGCTCTCGGCTCTTACGTCGGCGGATTGCCCTGGAGCCACCCCGACATTCAGGCACTGGCGGCACACGGCAATGAACTTTGGATTGCCACCGACGGCGGGCTGAATTATTCCACCAATTTTGCCCAAAGTATCGAGACGCGCATGAACGGCATTTCCGGTTCGGATATGTGGGGTTTCGATGCTGGCTGGAACGAGGACGTGCTGGTGGGCGGGCGTTACCACAACGGCAACATGGCTTGGCACGAAAGTTTTCCCGACGGAAAATATTACCGCATGGGCGGCGCAGAATCGCCGACAGGCTACGTCAACCCCGGCGATGCCCGCAAAACCTATTTCTCGGACATCGGCGGCTACCGACTGAACGGCGGATTTGGTGGCGGCGTGAGCGGATTTTCCACAAGTTTGTTCCCCAACGAGAGTTATGCCTACTACGCCAATTCCGAAATGGCTTTCGACCCGCGTTGTTGGAACCACGTTTACCTCGGTTTTGAAAATAAAATCTGGAAAAGCACGGACGGCGGCACATCGTATCAAGCCCTGCACACTTTTCCGGGCAACGCCGACAACGATGTTTATGAAATTGAAATCGCGCGCTCCAACCCCGATGTGATTTATTGCTCCCAATGGGACGGCACCGACGACGCGATGTGGCGCTCTGAAAATGGCGGCCAAAACTGGACGTTGCTCACCAAACTTCCCTTGCCCAACAACAACGACCGCGTAAAAATGGCCGTCAGCGATGAAGACGCAGACGTGCTGTGGGTGGCAGTCAGTTATGGCTCCGACGGCAAGAAAATTTACAAAACCACCAACGGCGGCCAATCGTGGGAAAACCTGACAACCAGCATCTTAAACGGCGTTCGTATCACCAACATCATGGCGCAGTACGGCACCGATGGCGGCACCTACCTCGGCACGAACGCGGGCGTTTTTTATAGAAATAACAGCCTCGCAGACTGGCAGCCTTATAGTCAAGACTTGCCGCTCTCGGCAGAAACGAACCGCCTCAAACCTTTTTACAAAAACGGCAAAATCCGCAACGGCTGCTGGGGTTTTGGCGTGTGGGAAGCCGACCTGTATGAGCCTTCTCAAGTCGTCGTGCAGCCGATGGCGAGTGTGCTGGAAACCGGCTGCGCCCGCGATACCGTGTACTTCGATGACTATTCGGTGGTGAACCACGACGGCGCGACTTGGGCCTGGTCGTTCACGCCCGCGCCGCAGTTCGTCAGTGCTACCGACACCCGCACTCCGAAAGTTGTTTTTGGTCAAAGCGGAGATTACGCCGCGACGTTGACCTTGAACGGCGTTTATCAAAAGTCATTGACAATCAAAGTAGAAAATAGGTGCGATGCCGATTCCATCCCCGGTCAGGCACTTGGTTTGGACGGCAACGGCGACTATGCGGTGGCGACCGAAAACCTGAATTTGAACTCCAACTCCGTCACGCTCACAGCTTGGGTAAAACGCCAAGGGCAGCAAAATGACTTCGCCGGAATCCTCTTCGCGCGGGGCGGCAATACGACCGCCGGACTGAGTATCACGAGCGACAACGAACTGCGCTACCATTGGAACGACTCGGGCTGGTCGTTCAACTCCGGCCAGACAGTGCCGGATGGCGAATGGACACACGTGGCGCTCGTCGTGTCGGCGCTCAACGCAAAAATTTACCTCAACGGCGTGGCTGCTACGAACGAACAATTGCACCTGAAAGAAGAATGGGATGCACCCCTGCAAATCGGGTACGACAACGGCGACCGCTATTTCAAAGGACAGATTGATGAAGTGACAGTATGGAAAAAAGCATTGACACAGAATGAGATACGCGAACTAATGCACCTGACCAAAGTGCCAGCCGACCACCCCAATCTGGTGAGTTATTACCAATTCAACGAAGCCTCCGGGCGGATACTCGACCGCGTGGGCACCCGCCACGCCTCGCTCGCGGGAAATGCCACGCGCATCCCTTCGACGGTCGCAGTGGGGCCGGGCGCCAGCAAACGACAGCCATTCACGCCTTTTGCCACGGTGCCGTTTACTGGCACGGGCATGACCATCAAATTCATAGATTATCCCGTCTCTTTGCAAGGTGAGGTTTGCGTCACGCGTATCAATTTGCAGCCCGATGTGTCGCCAATGGGTGATACCATCAGCCGCTCGTATTGGGTGGCGCGGCCTTATGCCAATGAGCCTTCGGGCGGGTCTGTTTTTGAAATACAGTTTGAAAACATCGGCTACGCGCCCGCCGACGAGCCAGCCGGAGCATACAAACTTTGGCATCGCGCCGCCAATGGCGAGGGTGCGACTTGGGCATTTATTGACTCGGCCGATGTGGTGCAAAGCGGCGCGGACGGCGCGGCGGCATTTTCCAATTTGCATGTGCTCGACAATTTTGACTTCGGCCAATTCATACTGACCATGCCCACCGATTCGCTGCTGAGCAGCGTTGATAACCCAAATATTTTTTCAGAAAAAACACCCGAAGTGCGCGTGTTTCCAAACGCAGTCCCAATGGGCGGGCAAGTTTCCATTTACACCGAAAACCTGCCGGGCGCATTGATTTTTAGGCTGTTCGATGCGAAAGGGAACTCCGTGCAGGTGCTGAGATTTGAAGGCCAAACCATTTTCCAAGTCAGCGACTTGACGGCAGGGGCATATTTTTATCGGGTTGAATCAGAAAAATGGATGTGCGTCGGTAAGTTGATTATCGGGCAGTGAACTCTACCTACTTCGTGTGCCAGACATTCCATGTTTTTGAAACATGGAATGTCTCTGGTGTCACGTCTGAAAAAATGTGAACCCTTGCGAGCCTATCATTTTATAGCCTCCAAAAATACCTCTGTCTCAAAAACCGGCACTTCCGTGACGGCCTCGATATCAATCTGCACATTGATGTCGTCCACCCAGTTGTCGCTTTTTAGGGCAAAATAATAGGTGCCTTCGAGCGGCGAATAGCGGCGCTGCACGTCCACGCTCACACCCGATTGTTGGATGAAAGCCGAATATTCCTTGTAAGTCGAAAATTTGGTCCAGTTGTCATAGTCCACCACGGCGTATTCCACGTCCTCGCCGGCGGTGGAGACGGTCAGGTCGAGCGCGGCACCGAGGGCAAAAGCAGCGAGGGCGGTTTGGGGCTGTACGCCCATGATTTTGACCGCGCCGGTTTGCATGGACGATTTGAGTTTTTCGGCATCGCGGCGGCGGGCCTCCTGCGTGGACTGCCCAACGGAGACGCGATAGGCCCAGCGCACCGTGTTGAGCGGCAAAGTGAATTGATAGACATTCACCGGCTTTTTTGTGTAGAACTTGCTGGCCGCCACCGTCACCTGCCCGCCGAGTGAGACGACCTCGATTTTTTTACTGGTCTGCACGGCGCGTTTGCGTACGGCGTATTGCGCGTTTTCGCGAATATCCCAACTGACGCGGGTATCAAAACGGGTGGTTTCGGCGCTGGCCGGGGTGCGGTGCAGCGTGAATCGGCACACCTTTTTGCTGAGTCCTTTTTCCTCAAAACGAAGCAAGTACACGCCCGTTTTTTGGATAAAAATAGTTTGGTTCAATGCCGTGTCGAGTTCATAGGCCCGGAAAACGTAGTGGTCGGGGAAGTACAGAAACTCGACCGTTTTGATGGATTTGCCCGTCAGTTCCTGTGCTTTTAGTTGTACTTGGTCGCCTTCGGCAAAAGCGTAGATGAACTCGTTGGTGCCGTCGAGTTTGAAAGTTTGGTCGGCGACGGAGATGGGTTGTAAACCCGCGCCAGCATTTTGGGAGAAAAGGCGGCCTGCTGTCGTCAAGACAATGGCGGGAAAAAGGAGGGAGGAATAAAGAAGGAGGCGCATGAGTAGTCGTTTTTTCAGATTAAAAAACCGCGAAAGGGCGAAGAATAGTCTGTCAATTCTTCAAAATCTTTTCCCCGAAAATCCACCTCGCCCCGCGCACTTCGAGCCAATAAATTCCTGTAGGCAAATCTCTGACGGGTATCTCCACGTCGCCTTTGGCAGACAAGGCACGAACGATTCGACCTCCGGAATCAAGTAAGCGAAAGTCGGCATTTTCCTCAAAATCAACAGAAAAACGCACTTGCAGCAGCTCCGACACGGGGTTGGGCTGTACGTTGAAAGGCTTGGCCGCGTAGATATTGGACGCGGATGTTGTGGAATCGCAGGGCACGCTGCACAGGGGGAGAACAGGATTCATGCTGAGATTCAGCGGCTGATTGGGGATGCAGGTAATTTGAGTACCGGAAGTGTAAAGTTCTAATAAGCCGTTGGGCAAAGCCGACAGACAAGAGAGGGAAGAATTGAACCTGCAATTCAAGTGCATCAGACTGGCAGGTAGGGCAGGCAAGGAAATCAGTTCAGTGTGGTAGCAATATAAATTTTTCAAACCATCGGGCAGCGCGGGCAAAGAAGTCAATTGATTGTAGCCACATCTCATATACGTGAGGTTGGCAGACAGCGCAGGCAGGGAACTGAGTTGATTGTCTTCACAATACAAATGCGTCAGGCTGTCAGGCAGCGCAGGGAGGAAACTTAGTTGGTTGTAGTCGCAATACAATAACTTTAAACTGGCAGGCAGATCAGGAAGGGAATCCAGAGAATTGTATTGACATTCTAAAGTTTGAAGATTGGTAAAACCTTCAATTCCCGCTAAACTGGAAATTTGGGAATAGGATACTTCGAGGCTTGTTTCGATTTGGGCATACGATGTCAGGTTATTATTGATGTCAATACACACGGGGCAGTCATCACGAATCGCATCGGCGAAATTGGGGTCGGGGATGTTTTGGGCGCTGGCAGGTGGCAGAAAAAGGCAGAACGCCGCTGCCAAACTCAAAAGGAGGCGAGTGAGTGTTTTCATCATTTTCATTTATAAAAAAGTGAGAAAAGGGAAAATTTTGTGCGGCCAAGTGGCAAGCAAATGTACGGAATTTACACCCTCCACCCCTCCAACACCTCCGCAATTTTAACGCCATTGATTCCCATGTTAGCGAAAGGAAGACGTGCGGGAGCCGGAGCCAGTTTCAGGCATCAGCTTCTCCCGGATATTGAACTGCTCGATGTCAATCAAAGAAGGGTATTTCTGAAGCACGTCTTCGCCGTATTCGGCGCGGCGGTTCATCTCGTAGAGCAATTTTCTTTGCCGCTCTATACATGCTAAATAAATGCGCTGAAGACTTGTCAGTGTGTTTTCCTGCCGCAGAATATGTTGTCACATAATACGGCGGGAAAACCATTTTAATGCGTTTGCCCTGGCCTCACCCCCCTGGCGTTTCCTCCAACTCCTTCGAAAACGGCTGCCGATAAAAACGTTTTCCGGTTGCCTTGTACAGCGCATTGGCCAGCGCACCAAAAACAGGCGGAAAAGGTGGCTCGCCCAAACCGAACAGGGGGCGCGGTCACGATATTCAGGCCGTCCACATTTTTTTGGGAATGGCGCACGGCTTTGAAATCCTTGGGTGCTTTCAAGGGCACATCTTTTGGCGCGGCTGCTTTGGAAGCGCTTTCGCCGTATTTTGCCGATTTTCCACTTTTTTCGTGGTACAAAACCCCTGCTTTGGTTGTCACTTCCTCTACTGGCACATTCCATGTTTGAGAGGCAGCTTCCCGCAGCATCTGCCGGGCAGCAGCGCCCGCGGTGCGCAGGGGTTTCCAAGTCGTTCGGACGGATTGGCTTCGACGTGTTTTTTGAAGAATTATGAAACAAAGGTCAATGAACAACCTGCCTTGAAAATAACGAAAACCAAGCAGCAACCTACGCAATTCAAACATTCCTGAATTTAGAAGAACCATAATGCAAACCAGCATAAGGATTGATGCTGCAAAATTGAGTCAGCGGGGAGGCTGTGGGAGGTGAAAATTCGTGAAAATTTAAGGATGCAGGCTATCTTTCGCCTTCTAAATTTTCAAGCCCATGAAGGAGCAAAACAGCGTTAAGGACATCTTTTTCAAGTTCCTGATGGAGTATAAATATGATGAAAAAGATTTGGACTATACGATAGTAGAAAAACACATCAGCGTGTTGCGAACCTTATCAAGCATTGGCAATTCCGGTTTTATCTTATTTGATATTCATAAGCGTCAGGTGTTGTTTTATTCTTCCAATTTTGGGCAGTTGTTGGGCTATACACGATCTGACTATGAAGAAACTGGGCAGCAGTTTTTTATTGACCGAATTCATCCAGCAGATGCTTTGAGTTTAAGTTTATTAAGTGTTTCCATTTTTAAAATATTCAATGCCTTTTCAACTGAGGACAAACTAAGCCACAAAACAATAAGTGAATATAGAATGCTCAATGCCCAAGGTAAATATACACGACTCATTGAGCAATATCAAATGGTGGAGTTGGATAAAAAAGGGCAGTTGTGGCTCATGTTGGGCGTAGTAGATATATCCTCGAATCAGGATGAAGAAAGCATCAGCAAAGGCCAATTGTTAAATTTTAAGACCGGACAATTCATTCCCTTAGATGTTCCCCAGAAAGCGCAAGTTGAATTGACCAAAAGAGAACTGGAAATTTTAAGGCTTGTAAAAGTAGGCTTATTAAGCAAAGAAATATCAACAAAACTCTCCATTAGTTTACATACCGTAAATACTCACCGACAAAGGTTTTTAGAAAAACTGGGCGCCAACAACTCCTTCGAAGCTGTCAATTTTGCTTCGAGATTTGGCCTCTTGGAATAGGGGTACTGATAAATCAGTATTGTATAGGGTTTAGATTCGGGGGACTTTTGTGCCATCAAAAATCTAAACAACATGATACGATTTACTTTACGTGCATTTCTTGTGGTGATGGCATTACTTGTATTTGCCCATCGTACACAACCCATCAAATGTCCGGTTGAACTTCAAAATTGTCCCATCATTCCCATAGTTGCCCGCTAGTACCTTTAAGCAGGATTTGCTGCTGAGGGTCAAGATGTGGCACTTGTAGTTTCTGCTCCATTTTTCAATCCAATTTTATCATAAAACATCACTATCTGAGAATGTACCATTTCTCGGAAGGTGACACCTGTTTGCCCTTAACTTAATAACATGAGTACGTCCATCAGAAAAAATGAAAAAATAACCGGCGTCTTTTTTATCGCCGCTACAACCTCTGCCATTATTGGGCAACAATACTATAGTCCGGTTTTGAACAGCACCAATATTCTTGAGAGCGTCCATGCTGCTTCCACACAAATTGCATTGGGTGCCTTCTTTGAACTGATTCTGGCAATCTCCAATATCGGCACCGGGATTATGCTCTACCCTCGCCTGAAGCGCTTCAGCGAAAGCTGGGGCCTAGGTTATAGCTTATTCCGATTATTGGAAGTGGTCTTTATTTTGATCGGATTGCTCAGCATGCTCACCATTATGACGCTGATTGAGGAAGCTTTAAGTATGGATGCCGAAGATAAGTCGCTGGTTCAGAGCATTGCCGGTTTATTGAAACAGGTATATGGTTGGGCTTTTATTTTAGGTCCTCATTTTATGCTTGGGATAAATACATTGATCTACTCCAGCATATTTTACCTGTCCAGAATTTTACCCAAAAAACTTGCCATTTTTGGCATAACGGGCGCTGTCCTGATCCTGCTGGCAGCCGTTCTGGAAATTTTCGGATATATCCCACACTTCTCTCCCGCTATTATTTTCCTAGCCCTTCCCATTGCCGTTTACGAAATGGTTCTGGCTGGCTGGCTCATCCTAAAGGGATTTAATAAAGAGGCTTATACGGCCCTTTAGCGCCTGTTCAACTCTAACTCTTCACATCAATTTTCATGCATTATGAAAGCCGTTGTTTATAAAAAATATGGTACTCCGGATGTTTTGGAATTAACAGACATCCCAAAACCAAGCCCCCGAAAAAACGAAGTGCTGATAAAAATTCATGCAACCACGGTAACAGCAGGAGACTGGCGTTTGCGCAAAGCAGACCCCTTCCTTGCCAGGATTTTTAACGGCCTTTTTAAACCGAAAAGGGTGAACATCCTAGGGTTTGAACTGGCCGGTGTCGTTGAAGAGGTCGGAGAAAAAGTTACATCGCTTAAAAAGGGGGATTCGGTTTTTGCCTCCTGCGGACTTCGGTTTGGAGGATACGCCGAATACACCTGCTTGCCTGAAAATGAACTGATTGCCTTGAAGCCATCCAATATATCCTTCGAAGAGGCTGCTGCGATTCCGATCGGAGGCTTGACGGCATTGCGCTTGCTAAAACAAGCCGGTATCAAACCGGGCGACCAGGTCCTGATATACGGCGCATCGGGAAGCGTAGGAACTTATGCCGTGCAAATCGCCCGTGCTTATGGCGCAGAGGTCACGGCAGTTTGCGGCACTTCCAATGTGGACATGGTTTCCCAACTCGGCGCAAACCGGGTCATTGATTATAA
>CAYZVM010000057.1:0-5334 GCA_964481485.1 uncultured Saprospiraceae bacterium
AGCCGGATTTCCAGCCCGGGCATCACCTCGCCGCCGCTCAAAGGCGTGTCAAACGGGATTGTCTGAATATCGCCGTTCTCGGAGTAAACCCAAGTCTTGCGGTTTTTGGGGTCAATTAGCCACGCCAATCGGCAGCCACATTCGATGTACTCTTCCATTTTGCCTTTCAAATAGGTGAGACCCTTATCGCCCGTTCGGATTTCAGCCACAAAATCGGGGGCAATCGGGGCGAAGCGTTTTTTTTGAGATTCCGGGGTTTCTTTCCATCGCTCATTGGCAATCCATGCCACATCGGGCGAGCGCTCCGCGCCATTGGGGAGTTTGAAGCCGGTGGAGGAGTCGAAGACTTTGCCCAATTTCTTTTTGCGGTTCCAAATGCCCACATCAATGAGCATTTCTGCATTCCGATTGCCAGTGTCTGAATTGGTTGGAGGCATGATTTCGATAATTTTATCTGCGGTTCTTTCGATGCGCAGTTCTGGGTTCAGCACACAGAACTGATAAAACTGTTCGTCCGTCATGCCTCCATTGGGCATTCGAATGGCAATACCGGGGAAAGTGCGCGGGGCTGTATCAATTGCGCTCATGTTCTTCTTTTTGAAAACAAAAATAGTCCGTTTTCAGGATTTTTTGGCCTTCGGCTTTTTGGCTGCCACCGATTTTTCCGTCATTTCTACTTTTGTCTTTTGCCCAATTTCCTTCACCGTCGGCACATCCTCACCTTCAAATATCATGACGCACAAAGGCGGCAATTTGAATGTGACGGAATAGTCTTTCCCGTGCGAGGCTTCTTTTTTCGCTTTCAAATCGCCGTTTGTGATGCCGCTGCCGCCGTACTTTTTGTCGTCGCTGTTCAGCACTTCTTTCCAAACGCCGCCGTATGGCACACCGACGGAATATTCGGCCATCGAGTTGGCGTTGAAATGACAAACCACGAGCAGCACTTTGTCGCTCGGCTCACCTTTGCGGAGATAAGCGAGCACACAATTTTCCGTATCGTCGCCCGAAATCCACTCGTAGCCTTCGGGCGAAAAAGCATTGAACCAGAGTGCTTTGCGGGAGGAATAGAGATGGTTGAGGTCTTTCACCCAAGACTGCACACCTTTGTGGAGGTCGAATTCCAACAGGTGCCAAGCCACGCCGAGGTCGTGGCTCCACTCGCTGGTCTGGCCGATTTCGCCGCCCATAAAGAGGATTTGCGAACCGGGGTGTGTCCATTGGTGGCCGAACAGCGCACGGAGATTGGCGAACTTTTGCCACTCGTCGCCGGGCATTTTGTACAGCAGCGAGGCTTTCATGTGCACCACCTCGTCGTGGCTGAGCGGGAGCATGAATTTTTCGGAAAAAGCATAAATCATCGAAAACGTGATTTCGCTCTGGTGCCAACGGCGGAAAATGGGCGGGCGTTTGAAATATTCGATAGCATCGTGCATCCAGCCCATCATCCATTTTTGGCCAAAACCGAGGCCGCCCTCGAAGGTGGGGTGGGTGACAGCGGGGAAGGCAGTGCTTTCTTCGGCAATCGTCTCCACGCCGGGGTAATTTTTGGAAACAGCTTCGTTGAATTCTTTTAAAAATGAAATGGCCTCCAAATTTTCGCGCCCACCGTAGATGTTCGGAATCCACTCGCCTTCTTTGCGCGAATAGTCGTGATAGAGCATGGAAGCTACCGCGTCCACCCGCAGGCCGTCCACATGGTAATGTTCCATCCAAAACAAGGCGTTGGAAATGAGGAACGAACGCACCTCGTTGCGTCCGTAGTCGAACACATAACTGTTCCAGTCCGGATGATAGCCCCGGCGCATATCGGCGTATTCGTAAATGTGTGTTCCGTCGAACAAATACAGCCCGTGAATGTCGCTCGGAAAGTGCGAAGGCACCCAGTCGAGTATGACTCCGATGCCCAACTCGTGGCATTTGTCAATCAAGTACATCAAATCTTCTGGCTTACCGGAGCGGCTCGTGGGAGCGAAGTAGCCAGTGATTTGGTAGCCCCACGACGGAAAGTAGGGGTGCTCCATCACGGGCATAAATTCGATGTGTGTAAAACCCATTTCCTTGACATAAGGCACGAGGTCATCTGCCATTTCGCGGAAGTTGAGCGAGCGGTTCATCTCTTTGGGGATTTTCTTCCACGAACCGGGATGGACTTCATAGACCGACCACGGCTGGGGTTTGAACGCTTTTTCACGGCGGCTTTTCATCCATTTGTCGTCTTTCCATTGGTAGTCAAAATCCCACACGACAGAAGCCGTCTTGGGCGGCGTTTCCCACAAAAGGGCGAACGGGTCGCCTTTGTCCAATCCGAAACCGTCCCATGTTTTGACGTGGTATTTATAAACGGTGCCTTTGCCGAGGCCGGGAACAAAACCCTCCCAAATGCCGCTGCTGTCCCAGCGCGGGAGCAGGATGTGCGCGTCGGGATCCCAGCCGTTGAAGTCGCCGGTGACGCTGACGCGCTTGGCGTTGGGTGCCCACACGGAGAAACAGACACCTTGCTCACCATCCAATTCCGTGATATGGCTGCCCATTTTGTGGTGGAGTTGGAAGTGTTTGCCCGCTTGGTAGAGTGCTATATCAAAATCGGTGAGATTGGAAAAAGGTTTGACGTTCGGCATTTATGTAGATGGTTTAGATGGTTTAGAAAAGTTTAGATGGTTGAGATAGTTAAGTTTTGCTCTAAACCCTTCTAAACCATCTAAACCGAAAATGGCTACCGTGTTTTGGGTGAAAGGTAGAATAAACTGTTTGGAAAGCACCAAGCGGCATTTGAAAAAATCGCTTGGCATAGTTTTGGCTTCGTTCCATTGCGCCTCCCGTATCATTTGTCCAAACCAAAAGTTGTCATCAATGGATGCACCAACCTTGCTCAGCACCTTACAGCGTTTTCCGTTGCTTTCGTCGCTCTCTCAGGCTGACTTACAGCGGCTTGCGCTTATGGGCGAGATGAAAACCACCCCCAAACATTCCTTTATTTACTTAGCCGATGAGCCCAGTGATTATGTATGCCTGCTGGCCAGTGGCGCGGTAAAAATCGGGATATTCTCTCCTGATGGGCGTGAAATCATAAAGAATATCCAGCACCCCTACACCGTGTTTGGAGAGTTGGGGCTGACCGGTGAACAGCACCGCGCCGAATTTGCCTCCACTATGAATCAAGATGTGACTTACTTCCGGGTGAAAGTGGACGATTTCAAATACATGATGCAGCAAAACTTTCGGCTTGCCCAGTCAGTGATGCTTTACCTCGGTGACCGGTTGCGCAAGGCCGAGCGTCAGTGGGAATCGCTTATTCTGAAAGACGTGCGCACCCGTATCGTGGAGTTTTTGAAAGAAAGCGCGGGCGAGCGCGGGCGTCAGGTGGGCTATGAAACTTTGGTGAAACACGGCCTCACGCAGCAGGACATCGCCAATCTTGTGGGAGCCAGCCGCCAAACGGTGACGGCAATTCTCAATGAATTGCGCAAATCGAACCTGATTCACTTCAACCGAAACTCGATTTTGATTCGGGATATGGATAAATTGAATTAGTGCTTTCATCTTGTTTTTTAGAAAAAAGAATCGGGGTCGTTCACAGTGAACGACCCCGATTCTTTTTTGATTTTAACAAATTTGAGAATGAAACCGAACTGGAAATTATCGTCGTTATCCATTCATATTTACAATCTTTACCTCTACGCGTTGGTTTTTTCTCCGCCCCTCGGCTGAGGTATTCGGCTCGATAGGCATTTTCCAGCCATAGCCCCTATACTCGATTCGGCTGGCTGCGATACCTTTGGCGATGAGCCATTCGGCCACTGATTTAGCGCGATTGGTGGAAAGGTTGTAAGCAAACGTGGAATCGGGCCACATGGCGTTGTTGGTATGCCCGCGCACTTCCACCACCACGTCGGGATTCGAGTTCAAAAAGTTGTACAGTTTGGCAAGTTCTTGTTCGCTCTCATCTTTCAACTCGTACTTGTTGGTGTCGAAATAAACTTTTTCAAGGCGATATACTTTGCCTTTTGCCATTGACTTGCGCTCCATTTCGACAACCTCAGGCTTTTTTGGTATCGGCTTTTTTGCAGGTGTGTCCACTTTGGTCAGAGTGCCGCCTTTCGTGGCGGTGGGTTTTGGTTTGGGCGGCGCTTTAGTGGCAGCAATGGGAGGCGTGGGTTGGGGGTCAGGCATTTTATCAGGGCCACACACGACTGGCTTGATAGGGCTTGCATTGTCTATCAAGATATTCCCATTGTAAGGGAACAGCACAGGCGTTTTGTAGTAAGCCTCGATGAAAATATATGAGTAATTGCCGTTTTTCGGGCTGAGGCGAAAATTGTGACCCAACCAACGGGTATTGGTAATGACCGATGTTTCGTAGAGCAGCTCTGCTTTGCTGCAATAGCCAGTGCCGCCGTACACCCGAAGTTTGGCAGGAGTGGCATAGTTTGCCTCTTGGCCAGTGAGTTTGCTGGTGCTGAGATAAAGTTCGGCACGGCTGATGTCCATCGAGAACTCGTAGCAGTGGTCTTTTTCGAGCGGGCGGCTCAGGCGTTGACCCACACCTTCCCATGTGTCGTTGTCGCGCACTACGAGGCCAAGATAAGAGTTGCCGTGACTGGGTGCTTTGGTGACGGAAAATTGGCCGGGCTGCACATCGGGTGGGGTTTCTCCCGGTTTTCCGCAATCGTACCAACCATTGGGGGTTTCTCCTGCTTTGGGGATATCTTCAAAGGACGAGTTTGCGAAGGTGATGGGCGCTTCTTTTTGCGCTATTGCCAACATTGGAAGCGCGAGCATCCATAATGTCCACCTGAATTTTCTTTCAAAAGACATACGGTCAAAATGTTTTGATTAGTAATTGCGGACAGGTGTAGGGCAAAGAATATGCCGTTCAATAGACTTTAACAAAACATTGCCGACCCCTGCTGTGCGTTTTCTCAATGCAAATTTTCCATTTAAACGTCACACCTCCACTTTTCATGTTCCTTTTTCGATGAAAAACAGGGTTTTAACACTTGACCGTCGAAGGTTTCAGGTTAGAAGGTTTAGGGTTTAGGGTTCTCAATCTCCAAACGCCAACCAAAAACCTTTTAACCCGAAATAAGAGACCTTATTTAAACGCATCAAGTCCCGTCACATCATGCCCCGTAATAAGCAGGTGAATATCGTGCGTGCCTTCGTAGGTCAATACTGTTTCGAGATTCATCATGTGGCGCATCACGGGATATTCGTTGGTAATGCCCATGCCACCATGAATCTGGCGGGCTTCGCGGGCGATTTCGAGTGCCATATTGACGTTGTTGCGTTTGGCCATGCTGACCTGGGCGGGCGTGTGTTTGCCCTCATTGGCCA
>CAYZVM010000057.1:5434-28446 GCA_964481485.1 uncultured Saprospiraceae bacterium
TTGTTGCGTTTGGCCATGCTGACCTGGGCGGGCGTGTGTTTGCCCTCATTGGCCAAAGTACCCAGCCGCCACGCAAGCAATTGTGCCTTTGTGATTTCGGTAATCATCTCGGCCAATTTCTTCTGCGTCAATTGAAATCCGCCGATAGGTCGACCGAACTGAACACGCTCTTTTGAATAGCGCAAAGCAGAATCATAGCAATCCAATGCCGCGCCGATAGCGCCCCAAGCGATGCCGTAGCGGGCTTTGGTCAGGCAAGAAAGCGGGCCTTTGAGACCAGTGATGCCGGGCAGCACGTTTTTCTTTGGCACGCGCACATCTTCAAAAACGAGCTCGCCCGTGATGCTGGCGCGGAGGCTCCATTTGCCATGGATTTCAGGCGCGGTGAAACCTTTCATGCCTTTTTCGACGATAAGACCGATGATTCTGCCATCCTCTCTTTTTGCCCAAACAACTGCGATATCAGCGACGGGCGAGTTGGTAATCCACATTTTGGAACCATTCAGGATGTAGGAATCGCCGTCGTCTTTCACGTTGGTAAGCATCCCGTTTGGATTGGAGCCTGCATCGGGTTCGGTGAGGCCGAAGCAGCCGATGAGTTCGCCTTTTGCCAATTTGGGCAGGTAATGGCGACGCTGCTCTTCGGAGCCGAATTTATAAATCGGGTACATCACCAGCGAACCCTGCACGGAAGCCATGGAGCGCACGCCGGAGTCGCCGCGTTCCAGTTCCTGCATGATGATGCCGTAGGCGATTTCGTCCATGCCGCCGCAGCCATACTCTGCCGGGAGGGAGGGGCCAAAGGCACCGATTTCGGCCAAACCCTTGAAAAGGTGTGTAGGGCATTCGGCACGGTTGGCGTAGTCTTCGATGATAGGGCTGACTTCGGCTTTCACCCAGTCGCGCACGGCATCGCGGGCGAGCAAGTGTTCGGATGAAAGCAAGTCGTCCACACCGTAGTAGTCGTGGTGTTGGTAGCGGTCTTCGCGGGCGGTTTTAGGTGTATGAGCGGTGGCGGTGGAGCCGTTCGATTGCATGATGTTCCCTTTATTTTGGTTAGGAAAAATTTTGGTGCAAAAGTAAACAAAGTTTCATGGGCATGGAGTAGGCGGGAAACACTTTTGGCTTGTTTTGACAGAATATAATTTCCCGAAAAAGGAATTTTTAATCTACAAAACGAACATGGTTTTGAAAGAATGGGCCGGGTCACTTCTTTTCAAAAATCATTTTGGCAAAAAAGCGAACGCCAGCCACGCGAACAAATAAGCCATTCCGCTCATAAACACAAACTGAAACACCGGCCATTTCCAACTTCCGGTCTCGCGGCGCACCACAGCCAGTGTGCTCATGCACTGCATAGCCAGCGCGTAAAAAATCAATAGCGAAATGCCGGTGGCAAAGGTGTAAACCGGCTGGCCGTTGTCAAACTTGTCGTTGGTCATTTGCTGCCGAAGTCGGCCATACCGCTCAAACGGGCGTTGGTCTTGCGCTTCTTCCTCTTCCAATTCCGCCACGCTTTCGAGGCTGTAAATCGTGTACATGGTGCCGTTGAACACCTCCCGCGCGGCAAAAGACGACAACAGCGCAATCCCGATTTTCCAGTCGTAGCCCAAAGGCAGGATAGCAGGTTCGATGGTTTTGCCGATGAGGCCCGCAAATGAGGCCTCCAACTTTTTCGAGGCAATTTTATCCTCCAGCGCCTCCGGCGAAACACCTGCCGATGCTTCCGCGCGGGCTTGGCTTTCCGCACGTTCCAATGCCCCAGAAGGGCCGGAGTTGCCCAAAATCCACAGTACGATGGAGATGTAAATAATGATTTTCCCTGCGCCGCTGATAAATGCTTTGACCTTTTCCCACACCGTCAGCCACACGTTTTTCCAATGCGGCATCCGATAGACGGGCAGTTCTAATGCCAAATAAGAGGGGTCGCTGGTGCGCAATATTTTTTTAAAAACGTAAGCAGAACCCAAGGCTGCGAACAACCCGAAAAAGTACATCCCGCCGAATACCAATGCCTTCGTCCACCAACTGCTCGTCGGCAATGCCACCGGAATCAGGACGAGATAAACGGGGATGCGGGCGCTGCAACTGATGAATGGCGTCACCATGACGGTAATGATGCGCTCTTTCCAATTGCTGATGGTGCGGGTACCCATGATGGCTGGCACGGCACACGCGCCGCCGCCGATGAGCGCCACGATGCTCCGCCCGTTCATCCCAAAACGCCGCATGGTTCTGTCAAAAATAAATACCGCTCGCGCCATATAGCCCACTTCTTCTAATATGGTGATGAGCAAAAATAGCAGGGCGATTTGCGGCACAAAAACTAGCACTCCCTGCAGACCCGGCAACACGCCTTTGGCGAGCAGTGAGGCAAACCAATTTGTGCCCAAACTGCCGCCGATGAAATCTATGACCGCACCAGTGGCATTTTCCACCCACCCGCCAGTCAGGTCGTAGCCAAAAAAAATCGCCATAAAAACCAGCAGCATCACACCAAAAAAAATCAGCGGGCCGCCCCAGTGGTGCGTCAGCACAGCATCTATCCGGTCGGTCAATGTCCCCGGTTTGGCAGCGGGTTGCTGAATCGTTTGCCGCACGATGGGCGTGAAACGGTCAAAGCGATTGAGCGTCTCGTCCACCTGCGCCCTAAGTGACTGAAAGTCTTTTGTTTGGACGATGGCCGACAATGTCTCCCGTTCGGTTTTTCGCAAAAAAGGAAGCCAGGTGTGGTGGTGTGCCGTGAGCAGGGCTTGGTAGGGATTCGCAATGTCCAAATTCTGTTGAACGGCATCTGCCACCTGTTTTTCAGCGTCGTTGAGCGAGTAAAAAACGGTGTTGGTAAGCGGTTCCCGATTGTCGGCTACCAATAACTTTTCGAGTTCGTGGAGCAGCTTCTGGATGTTTTCACCCGTGCGCCCGCTCACCGCGACGACGGGGACACCAAAACGCTCCGTCAATTTGGCCACATTGACTTTGATGCCCATTTCTGCCGCAGTGTCGGACATATTGAGCGCCATCAGTACAGGCAAGCCGAGGTCGAGCAGCTGCGTAAACAGCAGCAGGTGTTTTTCCAAATGCGTGACATCGGCGACGTACACCACCGCGTCGGGGTAATAATCGTCGTCGGGATTGGTCAGGACGGCTGCCACTATTTTTTCGTCCGAAGAAGTGGGATACAAACTGTATGTGCCGGGCAGATCAATCAATGTTGCTTCCGAACCGCTGGGAAAGCGCAGTCGCCCTTCTTTGATTTCCACCGTGACGCCAGGGAAATTGCCGGTTTTTTGGCGCAACCCCGTCAGTTGGTTGAAGACGGTGGATTTCCCGCTGTTCGGGTTGCCAATCAGTGCTATCTTGAGGAGTTTACCGCTGTTGTCGCTCATACTTCCAATAAAATGCTTGCGGCCTCCTCTTCCCGAAGCGCTAGGCGAACGCCGTCAACTTTGATGTAATAAGCTTTGCCAAAAGGAGCCGAACGTACCAATTCGATGCGCGTACCCGGCAAAACGCCCATGGCGGTGAGTTTGCCTGCCAAAGCAGGGTCAGTGAAAGCAATTGCGCAAGCACTTTCGTTCATCTTCAAATCTGGGACAGTTCGGTAACGACGCTGCATAGGAGGGTGGATACTGGTTCAAAGCGATTTGGACAAAATCCAAACGCGGCAAAAGTATCTGTTGTTCGCCCAATGCCGGTAAATATTCTGTAAGGGTTTTGTCAGTACTTCCGGTGACTTTGCGCATCATGCTGGGGCGATACATCAACATGGAGGCCAGCACACCATTGCTTGTTTTTGAAATAATATCCTTAAAAAAGCAGTATTTAAAATATTTTTGCTGAATTAAAATCTACTTTTCCGAACTATTGCATAGCTTTATCCCGAAAAACCACTTCTTCATTTCTTTCACTAAATACACATCAAGATGGAACAGATCTTACCTTATCTCCTCAACACGCTGCTCGGTGCCGGTGGCGGCTATTTGGGCAATATGCTCAAAAAAAATGGCCTCGGCATGGTGGGCAACCTCCTTTCCGGTGCTGTAGGCGGCAACGTGCTCCCGCTCATTGTTTCGGCGCTAATGGGCGGCGGCGGTAGTGAAAACATGGTTATGAACATCGTCACCGCTTTGTTGGGCGGCGGCGTGGGTTCACTCGTAGGCGGTTTGTTCAAAAAAGCGCCGGGAGCAGCTGCATAGCAGATTTTGGGAAAACAAAAAGGGCGATTCCGAGCACATCGGAGTCGCCTTTTTGCTTTTTGGACACAAAAAATTCGGGATTTTCGGAGAAAATGATTTTTGTCAGTCCACGTACAATTCAAATTCCACGCGGCGATTTTGCGCTCGGCCAGTGGCAGAAGTATTGCTGGCTATTGGCCGCGTCTCTCCGTAACCGGTGTAAGTCATCCGATTGATAGAGACCCCTTTGCGCATCAAGTAAAGATAGCAGGCCCGGGCGCGGCGTTCGGAAAGGGACTGGTTGGTGTCGTCGTCGCCCGCACTGTCCGTGTGGCCGTTTATGTTGAGGCTATAACCCAGATACTTGCTCATCAAGCCCGCGACCTCATCGAGTGTTGCGTAAGAGCTGCTCAGCAGGTTGTCTTTGCCGGTTTCAAATTGGACAAGTTTGACGGCCCTTTCCAGCTTTGCTCTGTCTTCGGCTTTGATTTCGGGACAACCCTTGGAAGCAATGATACCCGCAGTCTCTGGGCAGCGGTCTTCATGGTCGTAGATGCCGTCGCCGTCAGTGTCAGGACAGCCTTTGTGAGCGGGCAGACCAATTTTTTCCGGGCAAGCATCATCTTTGTCAGCGATGCCATCTTCATCTGTATCAGGGCAGCCTTTTGTGTCGGCCAAGCCTTTTTCGGTTGGGCAGTCGTCATCTTTATCCGCTATGCCGTCTCCGTCGGTGTCGGGGCAACCGCGCAGTGCCGGTTCGCCCGATGCGTTCGGGCATTGGTCGTCTTTGTCCGGCACACCGTCGTCGTCAGCGTCGGGACAACCTGCGAGCACAGGGTTGCCGGGATGATCGGGGCATTTGTCTTTCAGGTCTATCACGCCATCGCCGTCGGTATCGGGGCAGCCGCTCAGTTTGGCCGGCCCGGCCTTGTCGGGACACATATCGGAGATATTGGGAACACCATCGCTGTCGCGGTCTGCTTTAACTGATTTGGTCGCGGCAGCAACTACAATAGGCTGCTGTCGCTTACCGAAAGCATAACTGAACGTAAGTCCTCCGGTAAAATACCAGTCGCTTTCGTCGGGATTGCCCACCATGCTCACGCCGTCCACATAGTCGGAAAAAGTAGGGCGCAGGGCAGCTTCCAATCCCAGTGTAGCGCGAGTGCTCATGGCAAAACGCAGCCCCAAACCTACGGGCATGACGATATTGAACTTGTTGGTTTTCACACCTCTATCAAATTGGGCAGCGACTGGGTCAATTTCTAAATTGCCATTTGCATCGTTCCAGTCCACTTTTGGATTGGTGTACCCCGCACCTATGCCAAGCATCAGAAATGGCGCTACCCGGCGGCGTTCGCCGTCGGACATAAAACGAAACATCCCAAAAGGATAAAGTTCGCCGATGGCCGTAAACTCTGTGATTGGGCTGGTGAAAGAAATGCCCCGGACTTTGCGCCATGCGGGGTCGTCGAAAGCATTGTCGTCGCCAGCCAGTTGACCGACCAGCGCATTGAGCCGAATGACAATGCTGTTACTGACGTTGCGGCGCAGGTGTAATGCGGCAGCCTGTTTGGCATTGTAGCGCCCGAGGTTGAATTCGGAAGCATTCAGGTCTCCTTGATAGGAGGTGATGTAAACGCCGCCGCCAAATTCCCAAGGATAAGTTTGGGCGGATAGCAATAACGGTAAAAGAAAGAACAGGGTAGCGGTTAGTTTTCTCATGTAAACCGATTTTTATTTTGAAAAGAGGTGAACATTTTGCTCTCACAAATACCGCACCTCTTTTCAGGTAGTTTTTTGATAAAAATCGGGAAATCACAAAAAAACGGTCGCCCAGCACCCTATTTTTTCAAAACTTCACCCATTTACTCTTGCTCTTGCCGCTGGCTATCACTTTTTCGATAAATCGCATCCCGCGCACCCCATCCTGCACGGTCGGGAAATCGGTGTAAATCGGGTCGGGTTTGATGCCTTCGATGCGCGCACGGATGCTATAAGCGAAGTTGCGATAGATGTTGGCGAACGCTTCCAAATATCCTTCCGGGTGACCCGCTGGGATGCGCGTGTGCGCCAGCGATTCGGGGTAGAGCGGCCCCACGCCCGTACGGAAAATCTGCGTTTGTTTGTCCAGCCACTTCACTACGAGCGTGTTCGGCTCCATTTGCCGCCATTCGAGGCCACCCTTTTCTCCATAAACGCGGATGTTGAGGTTGTTCTCTTCGCCCGCGCAGATTTGGCTGGCATGTAGGATGCCTTTTGCGCCGTTGTCAAAACGGAGCAGCACGTTGCCATCGTCATCGAGTTGGCGGCCCGGCACGAAGATGCTGATGTCGGCACAGAGTTCAGTGATGTGCAGCCCGGTGACGTATTCGGCCAAGTTCTCGGCGTGTGTGCCAATGTCGCCCATTGCCCCGGCGATGCCGCTGCGCTGCGGGTCGGTGCGCCATGCGGCCTGTTTCGAGCCGGTGTCTTCGGCTTTGGTGCTGAGCCAGCCTTGGGGGTACTCCACCACGACTTTGCGGATTTTGCCGAGTTCGCCGTGTTTAATCATTTGCCGCGCCTGTTTCACCATCGGGTAGCCGGTGTAGTTGTGCGTGAGGGCAAAGAGGAGGCCGGTTTTTTCCACTAATTTTTCCAAAGTCAGCGCCTCTTTCATGTTGAAAGCCAGCGGTTTGTCGCAAATAACGTGGAAGCTGTTTTCCAAAGCCATTTTAGCGGGCGCGAAGTGGACGTGGTTGGGCGTGACGATGCTCACAAATTGCATCCGCTTGTCGGCGCGGAGGCGTTTTTCGCGTTGAATCATCTCTTTGAAAGTGCCGTAACAGCGGTCGGGCGGCAGGCTGAGCGCTGCGCCGGAGGCTTTTGACTTTTCCGGGTCGCTGCTGAACGCGCCGCAGACGAGTTCAATTTCGCCGTCAAGCGCGGCAGCCATGCGGTGTACCCCGCCAATGAAGGCGCCGGTGCCGCCACCGACCATGCCCATGCGTATTTTTTGTTTCATAAGAAAAAGGAGATCGTTTTATGCCAAATCAGCGATATGCTGGCGCAAAGCAAGGATTTTTATCCAATTTCTGCGCATCCGGGCATAAAAATCTCACTTTTTCGTCTGCTCCATCGGCAGTTCCTCCCGCCGACTCCATTCCTGCAAGGAAGCGTCGTACAATTTCATGCGGTAGCCCAACAGTCGCCCGGCGATGTAGTCCACGCACGCCGTTTGCCCTATGAAACAATAGAGTACGATTTCTTTCTTTTTGTCGGGGACTACGGGCGAAAAATTGGCCTCCAACTGTTCAATGGGTTTGAAAGCATTGGTGCTGTCCACCATGTCGGGGAAAGGAAGGTTGAGCGCCCCGGTAATGTGGCCGTTGCGGGGGTTGCCAGTCTCATCGCCGTCGTAATATTGCCTCATACGGGCATCCACCACCACGGCAGAGTCGGAGCGGAGCGATTGCAGCACATAATTTTTATCCACAATGAGGTCGCCCAGTTTTGCTTTGAAATTGCCTTTTTTCACCACCGGCTCTTCGTTCGTAACAGGGAAACCTTCTTTTTTCCATGCTTCCAGACCGCCATTCAGATAAGAAACTTGACCGCGCAAACCCAATTGTTCGAGTGTCATGAAAATCCGCGCCGTCACCGTGACGTGGTTTTTGATGTGACAAAGGACAACTTTGGAGTTTTTTGAAACGCCCAATTTTTGCAAAATGGCGGTCGCCTCCTTCTTGTCAGGGATGTTGTAATTGCCGTCGGGCGAATTGGGCGTCAGCCATTCGTACCACAAAAACCGCGCGCCGGGGATGTGTTCTTTTTCGTAATCGAGTTTCAGAAAATTGACCTGAAGGACGACGAGCGCCGGATCGTTCAGGTGTTCCTTGACCCATTGGGGCGACACGATAATGGGCTGGTCGGCGGCCAAAAGGGGGAGGCTCAGTTGGAGACTGAGCAGCGAGAGCAGAAATAGTTTTTGCATAGCGTAATTTTTTTTCAAAGATAGCGGCGCAACGGTTGGGATCCCGGGGATGTCTTTTTTTGACCAATATTTGTCCCAATCTGTCAGGGTGAACATTTTATGAAACCTATCAAAATTGTCTTTCTCCTCTTCCCCCAAGCCCACCTGCTCGACCTCGCGGGTCCGGCACAGGTGTTTTACGAAGCCAACCAGTTGGGCGGACAACAACGTTTTGAAATCCTTTTTGCGAGTGCCGACGGAGCAGCACACACCGCGCAAGGCCCCGTTTTTGCCAATATGATTTGCCCCGAAAATCTTGATTTGGGAAAAGGCGACTTTGTGTGTGTGCCGGGTTTTGATTTTTTGAGTTTTACAAAAGGGGAGATAGATGCCGCGATTGCGCACCGAAAAAACTGGCTCTGGCAGCAGCGAAAAAAGGGTGTATTCATCGGCTCGATTTGTTCCGGCGCATTGGTGTTGGGAAAAATGGGCTTGCTGGACAACGTGCAATGCACCACCCACTGGAAGTGCCTGCAATACGCACAAACACATTTCCAGAAAGCGCGATGGCTCGACAATCGCCTCTATGTGTTTGATAAAGACTTGTTTACCAGCGCGGGCCTGACTGCCGGGATTGACATGGCGCTGAGCCTCGTGGACAAATGGTGCAGCCCGCTATTGGCCGCAAAAGTTGCCCAAGAAATGGTCATCAATGTGCGGCGGGCGGAAACGAAAGACCAGAAAAACATCTTCCTCGACTTCGACAACCATTTCAACGCAGAGGTATATCGGGCGCAAGAAATCCTCGCCAGCCGCCTCGATGTGGGCTTCACTGTCAGCGACTTAGCCAAAATGATGAACTTGAGCGAGCGCCACCTCGCCCGGCTGTTCAAACGCCACACCGGCCAAACCATCCAAGCTTACCGCAACCGCCTGCGCCTGCAACATGGCGAACAGTTGCTCCTAAACACCGAAATGTTTGTCAAGGAAATTGCCGTGGCCTGCGGCTACGAGAGCAGCCGACAGTTTATCAGGGTTTGGAAAAGTGAAAAAGGGGTGGGGCCGGATGGGTTTAGAAAAATGTTGACTTCTCCTGTTTTAAGCCGCCCGCACCTTTGAATTTAAGCTTCCGTTTGAAAATCAAATCCCTCCCAGACACACATACTTCACTTCCATAAATTCCTCTAATCCGTACTTCGCGCCTTCGCGCCCGATGCCGCTTTCTTTCATGCCTCCGAACGGGGCTACGGTGGTCGCCACAAGACCCGTATTCACACCCACCATGCCGTAGTCCAACGCCTCAGCCACGCGGAATACCCGACCAATATCACGCCCGTAAAAATAAGCCGCCAAGCCGTAGGGCGTATCATTTGCCATTGCAATTACTTCATTTTCAGTATCAAAACGAGTCACGGGTGCTACCGGGCCGAAAATTTCTTCGTGCATGATATCCATTTTTGCATCCACATCGGCCAGCACAGTGGGCTCGTAAAATGTACCTTGCATGGCGTGGCCGCCAGTGAGCAGACGTGCGCCTTTTTGCGAGGCGTCACCCACAAGGCGCGTGACTTTTTCCAACGCCTCGGCATTGATGAGCGGGCCGATATTTACGCCGTGTTCTGTGCCGGCGCCGACTTTTTGTTTTTTTACGGAGACGATAAATTTTTCCAAAAACTGCTCATACACAGCATTTTGCACAAAAATCCGGTTGGCGCATACACAAGTTTGACCGGCATTGCGGTATTTGGAAACTATGGCGCCCTCGACCGCCGCGTCCAAATCGGCATCGTCAAACACGATAAACGGCGCGTTGCCGCCGAGTTCGAGCGAGATTTTTTTCACCGTACCCGCGCATTGGCGCATCAAGAGTTTGCCTACTTCGGTGCTGCCGGTAAAAGAAAGTTTGCGTACCACTTGGCTGTCCGTCAGTTCCTTGCCGATGGCCGGGGCATCGAGGCCAGTCACGATATTCAGCACACCTGCGGGGAATCCGGCACGCATGGCGAGTTCGGCCAACGCCAATGCGGAGAGCGGGGTTTCTTCGGAAGGCTTCAACACTACGGTGCAGCCAGCCGCCAGCGCGGGCGCTACTTTCCTCGTTATCATGGCGTTGGGAAAATTCCAAGGGGTGATGGCGGCCACCACGCCGACGGGTTGTTTGGTCACAAGCAGCCGCACGCCGGGCATGTGCGGCGGGATAATGTCGCCGTAGGCGCGTTTGCCTTCTTCGGCAAACCACTCGATGAACGAAGCGCCGTACCGGATTTCGCCGCGGGCTTCGGCGAGTGGTTTGCCCTGTTCGAGGGTCAACAGGAGGCCGAGGTCATCGGCATTTTCAAGGATGAGGTCATACCAGCGGCGCAGGGTATGGGCGCGGGAAGTGGCGGTTTTGGAACGCCATTCGGGCAAGGCAGCTTCGGCAGCAACGATGGCGCGGCGGGTTTCGGCGGCTCCCAAATCGGCGACTTGCGCCAAGAGTTTGCCATCGGCGGGGTTGGTGACCGGGAAAGTGTTGCCCGAATCGGCAGCCACCCATTGGCCATTGATAAAGGCTTCGTGGCGCAGGAGGGTGGAATCTTTTAGAAAGGACATTTTGATGGTAGGTTTTGGATTTACAGTTGCTCAAATTTTTCGCTTCATCACTTCCAATGGCAGTTCAAAGCCGGGCAGCACATCTTCGCCAGAAAGTTTTTTGCCATCAAAACCTTCTACGATTTCAGTTTCCTGCCCTTGCCGATAGATGTACGCCTTCTCTTCATAGGGGTCAATGAGCCACGCGAGCCGGACGCCGTTGGCCATCCATGTGTCGGTCATTTTTTGTTGTACTTTTTTCAGGCGGTCGGTAGAGGAACGGAGTTCAGCGACGAAATCGGGTACGACGGGTATGAAGATTTCTTCGTCATCTGGAATATTTCTCAGACGCTCTTCCGAAATCCAAGCAGCATCTGGTGATTTGGTTGCACCGTTGGGCAAATCAAAACCCGACGATGGCCCATGCAGTTCTCCCAAACCATATTGATTGTGCCACATAAATAGGAAACCGCTTAATTTCGGCTCCCGTGTGCCGGAACCTCTTTTTACTGGAGACATAATTATAACTTTTCCATCGGCCTCGCGCTCCATCCTCAAGTCGGGGAATCGCTCTGCCAATAGGGTGAACTGCTCTTTGCTCATCGGCTCTTCAAATGAGATGGCACCCAGCCTGACGACTGTTTCTTCGAGCGAGAGGGTTTCCTTTTCCAACATTTCTGCTACCATATTCTTGTATTTTGCTTTTGCAAAAATAACGCATTTTTCAATTCGGCTCTAAGCGACCGAACGGCGGCGGCTCGGTGTCGAATCCGGGTCGCACAAATTTTTGCCAATCGGGGAATAACCGCCCCATGATGCGGCGAAATTGTTCGATTTGTGCCTGAAATTCAGTGATTGCGCTGTTTTTATCAGAAAAATAACGCCGCAAAACCTCCCACGCCCCGATGCTGCGCCCGGCTGCAATCATGGCGATTTTGGCACTGCCGTTGGCATCGCTTTGTTGTGGGCCGCCCCAGTAGGATTCGTGCATATCTTCCATGCCCCCGATGGCGCGCTGTGCTTTTACAAATTGAAAATGCAAGTACCATCGAATCACATCCACGGCATCGGCCAGTTCGCTGCGGTCGTCGGGATAAGGGCCGATGGGTTCCTCCCGTTCGCCGAAAATGTCAACGCCTTTGGCTTTGAAAGCCGCTTCGTTTTCTTTAAAAAAAGCATTCACAGCCCGGTAGTAGCGCATCCCGCGTTCGCGCATGGCGTTTTGGTGAGCTTCTGCTTGAAGACCGGGGCCGGGCAGGGGTTCGTTCAGGATTTCGTTCCAATCAATACCCAACTCATCCATGCGCTCGGCCATTTTGTCTTCCACACCTTCAAACATTTTTTCAAACTCGGCAAAGTAATCTTCGGATGTCCAGTCTTTGCCTTTTGCCCAGCGTTTTTGCTCGATGACACCCATCGTGCAACGCGCTACAAACGAACAGCGTTCGCACCAACGGTCGCACCAGTTGTGGATGCCCGATATGGTGTTGTCAGGTTTCATACGGTGAGTGTCATTTTGTTTTTTGCATAAAGGTAAAAGTTCGCGTGTCCCATTTTTTGATTTTTCGCATCGGGCGGTGTTTTGCCCGGTCAGCCCCCAAAACCTTCCCGTTCAGTCACTTTCATTTTTTTCCTCGCCCCGCCTGTGAAATGTTTGTGCCGTGATTGATTCAAAGAACAAAAAACAAGCATTGTATGAACACCAAGTTTTTACTCCCCGCTTTTATGGCTCTCGTATTTGCCCAAACATTGGTGGCGCAAAACCTCGCCGAAGCGAAGCGGCTCGCCGAAGCAGGCCGACATTTCGAGGCCGAAGAAATCTACAATTCCTATTTAGAGAAACACCCCGATGACCTTGAAGCGCTCATCGGGGCGGGCTACAATTACTCTTGGGCAAAACAAAGCAAACAGGCCGCTCAAAAATTTGAGGCCGCGCTGGCCATTGACCCCACCAATCCCGATGCGCTCGTGGGCAAAGGCTACAACCTCGCTTGGTCGGGACAGTACGCGGCGGCCAAGTACCCGTTCATGGCATTGGAAAGGCTCAAGCCGGGCAATGAAGAGGCCCGCAAAGGGTTGGGCTACGTCTATTTGTGGCAAGGAAACGGGCAGGTGGCAATTGATTATTTTGAAAAATTAGTGCTTGAGTTCCCCCACAACATCGAGTATTATATCGCCTTGGCACAGTCGTATTTGATAGAAAGCCACATAAAAAAGGCGCGTATCGCGCTCCGGTCAGGTTTGCAAATTGACGGCACAAACCGCGTAGCAAATGAACTTTTAGAAAATACCTACGGTGCTGCCGCGCCGCTCGAACTGGACGTATGGACAGGCTATTCAAAGGTCAACGACTTGGGCAATTTCAATTTGCGCACCGTGCAACTCACTGGCCAAGTCGCCAAAAAACTGCGGATGTTCCTCAAATACGACAACTCGCTCACGCTCGACCTTGCCTCTCTGGTGCGTACCAATCAAGAAGCACAGGCATTCTCTATCGGCGGAGTGATGGCTTGGGACAGGCAACTGACCAGTCGCTTTGAGTATGGCGCACGTTTGCTGCCAGACAATGCCACACAGCAGATCTTCAGCACTGAGCAAGTTTATTTTTTAGCCAATGGCATGAGCATAAAAGGTGGGGGTTTTTTCGGCCTCGGCAACAATATCTCCGATGAATGGCTCGCCTACGCAAGCGTCCGCGTCCCGGTGGCGCGGTTCTACGCCATAGAGCCGTATTATTTCTATTCCCGCGTGGAAAACGGCCCCCGCCCGGAGAACCGCTTTATGCTCAACAATCAATTTCGCAACGAAAAAGGGTATGAGTTGAATCTCGGCTTGCTTTACGGAAAAGCTGCCGTGAACCGCGATGCTACCGAAGACAGCATTTTTGGCGGCTATGTCACCGCGCTGCTTCCATTCAGCCAGACGGTGTGGGGGCAATTTTCCATCCGCTATGAAAAAGCGCCATTAGATGACCTCGTTGCGGCAGCATTGGGTGTGAAACTGCGGCTCGAAAAGTAAGTCCCTGCATTTCTCTCACTCTATCACATCTCTCGCCCATCTCACACTTACAGCCATGTCATCCAAAAATACAACTCAATTTTCCCCTGCTCAAGTCATGTCTATCCCAGCCTTGCCCGTCATCAAAACAACTGCCCAAGCACCCGCCAAGCCGGAGCGTGTCATGGCTGCATCGCCCAGCCCGGTGATGTATTTCACTATTTTCACGGCGTGGATTGCAGCGCTGTTGTGGTTTCAGCCGCGGCTGCTTTTGCTGCTCGATATGGCGTACAGCTTGCCCAGCCGCATCGCTCTGTGGACGTTCATCGGCTTCATTGATTTTGCGTGGCTGTATGGGATGTACAATATTGGAGTGGTCGCATTTGCCACATTGTACAAAATGTTGGGCAAAAAAAGCCCGCTCAGCAAAATCCCCGCTGTCGCAACGGCACAGCCACCGGTGGCCATTCTTTACACGACTTGCAACGACTTTGTGGAGGAAAGCGTCGCGTCTTGCGTGCGGCAGGAATATCCAAACTACACGGTCTATATCCTCGACGACTCTTCGCAGCAGGAATTCAAAGACCGAGTGGATGCTTTCGCAGCGCAATATCCCGACTTGGTGCAAGTGGTGCGCCGCCCCGACCGCAAGGCATTCAAGGCCGGAAATATGAATCACGGCCTCGCCAACTTCGCCGTGGAAGAACCCTACTTCGCCATAGCCGATGCCGACGAAATCCTGCCTTCGGATTTTTTGACAAAAACGGTAACCGTGCTGGAAACTGACCCGACCTGTGGCTTTGTGCAAGCCAATCACCGCTCCAACCCCAACGACCACAGCCCGCTCGCCAAATCGCTTGGCGTAGGCATTGATATCCACTGGAAATGGTACCAGCCGTTGCGCAACGACTACGGATTCGTCATGTTCCTCGGCCATGGGGCGCTGCTCCGCCGCGAGGTGTGGGAGAAAATCGGCGGCTTCCCCGACATCGTGAGCGAGGATTTGGGCTTTGCCATTCATGCCCGCGAACTCGGCTATCGCGGTCGTTTTTTGGAAGACGTGGTTTGCTATGAGAGTTTTCCCGATTCGGTGCGGGCTTTCCGCATCCGCCATATCAAATGGACACGCGGCACGTCGGAGTTTTTGAAGAAAAAAATGGGCTGGCTGCTCCGCGCCAAAAATATCTCGTGGACAGAAAAGCTTGACATCCTGTTCCCGACTTTGAACTTGCCGCTCACGCTGCTCTATTTCTTTTTCATGCTCAATGCCAATTTGGCGCTGCCGTACTTTTTTGGCTACCGCCAAGACCTCACCTTCGTGGTGGGCGGCTCTGAGTTTTTGTTGCCGATAATCACGCTCGACCCGGATTTCCAGGTTATCTACGGCTGGGATTTTTATCTCATCACGCTGATGACGTTTTTCGCGCCGGTGCTGTCTTTTGTGGTAGCGTTGGCCGCACAGCCGGGCAAGTTGTTCCGGTTTTTGAGCCACAGCACGGCGATGTACGCGGCGCTCACGCCCCTTTCGAGCATCGGCGTGTTGGCTTATTTTATTTCGGGAAAGGCTTTTTTCCTCGTCACGGGCGACCAGCAGCAGACGGAGCATTTAAGTCAAACAAAATCAGGGGATTGGCTGGCGGGTGCCCGCGCAGGCTGGCAACATTTTTTGGCAAAAAGCCACCCCGATACGCGCCTCGTTCAGGGGTTTGAAATTGCCACTGGGCTGCTTTTTGGCATTGCTTCGCTGGTGATGTTCCAGATTTCGTTCATGGGACTTTGCCTCGCGTTTTTGCTGTTGCCAATCATGCATCATTTGAAATGGGAAAACCGCTTCGTGCGCGGGCTGGTGTATGTGCCGTTTGCGCTCATCATGTTGGGCGTGTTGTTGTCGGGGTTCAGCGTGTTTGGGATGAAAGCGGTGTTTTTTGGGTACGGGTTTCATTTTTGATCACATGGTGGTCTTCATGCCGCACAAATTATTCCTCGGGTTTGCCAGTAGTACAATACTGCGAACGCCGAGGTTTTTTCGTTTGAAAGTAGTTTTCTAAACATCTAATCTTTATGAAAAATCTTCTAAGCGCGGGTGTTGCCTTAATTATTGTCGCAGCAGTGGGGAGCGCCCAGGTTGCACTGCCGCCGGGCTTCGCTCAAGCCCCCCTTGCCGACAGCCTTAACCCTACCTGCATGGCACTTTCGTCAGATGGGCGCATCTTTTTGGCTCAAAAAGATGGGCGCGTACTTATTTACCATACTGACGAGGGGAAGTTGCACGATGAGCCATTCATTGCGCTGAATACAGATTTTTTTAATGAACGCGGCCTCAACGGAATTGCTTTGCACCCGGATTTTGAAAACCAGCCCTGGGTTTATCTTTACTATACGCTGCCCAACGAACAACGCAACCGAATCAGTCGCGTACTTGCCAACGGCGATTTTGCAGTGCCGGGAAGCGAACAAATCTTACTTGATCTTGACCTGCTGAGCGGTAGTATTCACAACGCTGGGGCTATGGTATTTGGGAATGATGGAAAATTGTACATCGGGGTGGGAGACGGTGCGAAGTCGGACAATGGCCAGGATTTGAATACTGTGCTGGGCAAAATCTTGCGTTTGGGCGAAGATGGTTCTATTCCTGCTGACAACCCTTTTTATAGCCAATTGCAGGGGCAAAATCGCGCGATTTTTGCTTATGGTGTGCGCAATCCATTTTCCATGACCTGCGACCGGGTATCCGGTAGAATCTTCTTCTGCGATGTAGGCGCGGAGGCGTGGGAAGAAGTGAACGAATTGTTGCCCGGCGCTAATTATGGATGGAAACTTTTTCAGGGTGCCTCCGGTGACCCGGCATTTGCCGACCCGCTCTATGCTTACGACCACGATGAGGGTTGCGCCATTGTCGGAGCCGCTTTTGCATTTCACAACAATTCGCTTATTCCCAATGACTTTAAAGGGAAATTCTACTTTGCCGATTACTGTGAAGGGTGGATAAAAATGTTTGACCCGGTTTTGGGGACACAACCCGGAATCTTTGTCACTGGGCTTGACCGTCCGGTAAGTCTGCTCGCTGCTCCCAATGGCGAACTTTATTATCTAGCCCGTGCTGGACTGGGCGGCGGCTCGCAGGAAGATAACACGGCCAGTTATGAAGGCGTGCTTTGGAAGGTTTTTTGGGTTGGGGAAGGCCCACCTTTGGTGGCCAGCCATCCACAGTCAGTGTTGGTGGCTGAAGGCGAGTCAGCGGTGTTCAGAGCGGAGGCCTTTGGTGGCCAACCTATTCAATATCAGTGGTTTTTAAATGGGATGGCGATTCTCGGGGCAGATTCTACGGTTTTGGTTTTACAAAACTTAAATCTTGCTGACAGTGGTTCGCTTGTGTATTGCATCGCTCAAAACAATTTCGGCTCTGATACCAGCCAAACGGCGATTGTAGGTGTGTCGAACAATAAAAGACCCGTGCCTGAAATCTTGCTGCCAATGACAAATTCTTTTTATCGCGGCGGCGACACCATCTACTTTTCCGGACAAGCAAATGACCCCGAAGAGGGCACTTTGGCTGCTGACCGGCTGACATGGCGAATTGATTTTCACCATGCTAATCACACCCATCCTGCACTTCCTGCCACTCCCGGTATTCCCAATGGGCAATTTTATGTGCCGCCCGTTGGCGAAACAGCAACAGATGTTTTTTTCCGAATTTATTTGACTGCTCGCGACGTACAAGGTTTTGAAAAAACTGTGTGGCGAGACGTTTTTCCTGAAAAATCTCAGATTTCAATAGATGGCCCGGCAGGTGTAATGGTTAACGCGGATGGGCAGCTTCGCACATTGCCGACCCAATTTGAAAGTGTCATCGGCATTGTTAGGACGCTGCAAGCACCCGATTTTCAACGAGTTGGCGACACTATTTTCTTGTTCAGTCACTGGTCGAACGGAGACACCAATCCGCTAATTACGTTCGCAACGCCACAAACGCCGGTGGCTCTTGAGGCAATTTTTAACACCGCCTTTCTGGGCGATGGCACTGGACTATTGGGGCAGTATTTCTTTGACCCGCAAGGGGATTTTAACGAACCGCCGACTCTCACAAGATTGGACACAACGGTGAATTTTATTTGGAACGACGGCTCACCTGATCCTTTGATTCCGGCCGATTATTTCACAGTGCGATGGAGAGGATTGGTGCAGCCTGTGTTTTCGGAAACGTATCACTTTTATGTTAGCAGCGATGACGGATGCCGCCTCTGGGTAAATGATTCGCTTATTATTGACAAGTGGGTGCCACAGGCTACGACCGAGCATTTTGGCAGCATAAGCCTGCAAGGAGGGAAAAAATACAAAATCAAATTGGAGTATTTGGAAATCGGCGGCGGCGCGAATTTGCAAATGTTTTGGAGCAGCGATCATCAAAAACGCGAAATCGTGCCCAAACGCCAATTGTACCCGCCACTATTGTCAAATCCTTCTACAATCCAGGGACATATCGGCCTTGACACCAACAACAATGGTGTTTGGGAGCAAGGTGAAGCAACCTTTACAGGTACAAATGTTCAGCTGTACGACGCGGTGAAAGACAGTCTTGTGGGCACAACATTCTCACTGTCCGACGGGCGATATGTATTGACCGATTTGCCTCCCGGCAGTTATTATTTGAAAATTGCCCTACCGCCCACATCAGATGTATTATTGCCAGTACAAAATGTAAATGATCAGGGCGTCACTCCGGTGTTTGTTTTAGAAGATGATGAAACGAAAACCCTTGATATCGCTTGGACTGTGACGATGATAGCACTCGGAGGCAGTGTCTGGCTCGACCAGAATCACAACGACCTGAAAGACACGGGCGAGCCATTTTTGCCCGACATCGCGGTTTTGCTCTATCGCGCTGACTCTTCATTGGTGGCAGCTGCAATTACTGGTATTGACGGTGGCTATGGTTTTGCGCTTGTCGCTCCTGGTAGTTATTTTATGCTGTTCCTCCATCAATTTTCACCAATTCCTGTGATTCCGGGTTTTGGCCTCGATTCGCAAGGAAAAACTGCCGATTTTGTCATGGTCCAGGGTCAATACCGCATCCTCGATGTGGCTTTTGTGCCGGAAATTACTTCATCGGTTAAGGATACTGCTTCTACTTATCAATGGCCTGAGATGAAGTTGTGGCCCAATCCAGCCAATGCGATGCTTTGGGTTGAAATGAAAAACACTGTCGCAGAATCGGATACTCGATTGTTAGTTTTTGACGAGATGGGGCGGCAAATTGATTCGTTTCTGAAAATCGCCCAATTTGATAACAAATGGCTGCTGAACTTGGAACACCTTCCCCGCGGGGTTTATTTTCTTGTTTTAGAAGGCGAAAACAAGTGGGCAAGTCGGAGATTTCTGAAAATGTGAATTTACGTTATCGTCCGCGTACGGCCTGTCCTTTATTTACGATGCCCAGCACTTTGCCTTTGAACGCCTGCCCGACGAACGGCGTGTTGTGCGATTTCGAGCGGATGTCATTTTCCCCGAAAACCCACTCCGCGTCGGGGTCAAACACGGTGAGTTCCGCGCGGGCACCGGGTTTGATTTCCGGCACGGGCTGACCCAATACGCGGCGCGGTGCGAGCGCAATTTTTTCTACCAAATCGCTGACAGACAGTTTTTTGTCCAAAAAAGTGCGGCACAGCGCAAAGGCTGTTTCCAGCCCAATCATCCCAAACTCGGCATAGGGGAATTCCAAATTCTTGGCCTCTTCGTCCCAAGGTGTGTGGTTGGAGCAGATGAAATCAATCGTGCCATCGGCCAGCCCTTCGAGCAGGGCATCGGTGTCAGATGGTGAGCGCAGGGGTGGGAGGAGTTTCCAGTTGGAGTCGAAAGTCGAGAGTTTTTCGTCGGTAAAACAAAGGTTGGCAATGGCGACGGAAGCCGTGACTGGCAGCCCAGCTTTTTTGGCGGCGCGGATGAGCGCCAAACTTTTGGCACTGGAAATCAGGTGAAGATGGAGGCGGCTTTCCGCGTATTCGAGCAGGCTGAGGTCGCGCTGCACCATGACTTCTTCGGCCAGCGCAGGGATGCCTTTCATGCCCAGCGAGGTGCTTTGCAGCCCTTCGTGCATTTGGCCGCCAGCGGCTATGGTTTTGTAGTGTGGTTGGTTGATAATCAACCCGTTGAAAGCTTTGGCATACTGCATGGCGCGGAGCAGTAGGCCTGCATCTTGTACGGATTTGCTGCCATCGCTGAAGGCTACTGCGCCCGCCGCGTGCATATCGTACAGTTCGGCCAAATCTTTTCCTTCGTTGTGTTGCGATACCGCGCCGACCGGGTAAAAAGTCACCGGCTCGCGCTCGGTTTTGTTTTTCACATACAGCACCTCGGACTTGGAATGGATGGCCGGGTGGGTGTTTGGAAAACAGGCGACTGCGGTGAAGCCGCCAGCCGCGGCAGCGCGGGCAGTGGTGCGCAAATCTTCGCGGTGCTCAAAGCCCGGGTCGCCCGTGTGGGTGCCTACGTCGAGCCAGCCGGGCGAAATATGTGCATTGGCAAAATCCCATATTTCCGCACTTTTTTCAACCGAAAGTGGTGTGCCAATAGCCTCTATAATGCCGTCGCGAATGAGAATGTCATGCGGGCGGTTCTCGGTTTTTCCGGCGACGATGCGGGCGTTTTTTATTAGCAACAGCATAGCAACGTTTTTTGAATGTGCAATTTCCTGACTTCGCTACCGTCCGTTGTCGGGCAGTTTGTACCAAAAATTATCATGCGCCACCCAACCCGGCGCACGGCAATAGAGGCTGAATTCGCGGCCTTTTATCAGCACTTCGTCCAAATAAAACGGCTCGTACACCCCGTCTTTTTTCAAAAAAATACGCGTGACGGAATCGTCGTCGAACACAGTGAACTCCAAGTCGAACAACGCCCACCCGCCCACGACGGTCTTGATGTAATAGCGCAATCCTTCATGCCTGAAATTGACCTCGTGGCCGTCGCTGCGGTTGTGCTGGATGATTTTCATTTCGTGGGTCATGCCCATGTCCTGCTTGGCGTATATCCAAAGGCTTATTCTGTACTCGCCTTTTGGGATGCGGGCGTTCCAAATCCAAGTCGTGTCGCCCATGATTCCTTGATAAGCACCGTTGCCTTGAAAAATGTGTTTCGACCCGGAAAGAGAATCATAAGAAAGGTGGGTAAACCAGCCCGGCGTGGTGTCGCTTTTCCAGCTTTTCCCTGCCGAAAAAACGGCCACCCTTTCCATTTCTGCGACTTTCGCCAATGCTTGTTGGCGCGCATACGCACGCACACTGTCCGGCACGAGCGACATGATTTTCATGTCGGGAAAATCGCCCACCAAAGTAGCGCGGCTCAGCAGATGCGGGTATTTTTTCTCCACTTCCTCCAATCTGGAACCTTTTATCATGAGTGCGACGGGGCGGTTGTCGGGCAATTCTGCGAGCAGCGCGGGCGGCTCACCGGGATTGAACGAAAATTGGATGGATTTTACGGTGTTGCCAATGGATGTGCGACTCATGTACACGCCCATATCTGGCACGCCAGTATGCAGCGCAGTGGTCTGCATCTGGCGAAAATGATGGCCGTCAACGTCTATCCAGATATTCTCGGAACCTACATGGTAGTATGGCAATGGCATGAGCGCCTGAAATTTGGAAAAATCCACTTTGCCAATCCACGGATAAATAGCGGCGGCGGTGTCGCGCAGGGCGAGGTTCGGGTCGAGGTTTATCTTTTTGTTTTTATGAAAAATGACATTCTCATAGGCCAGCAATGCCAGCGGCACAAAGACAATCACCCAGCGAAACCAAGGGTATTGGAATATTGGGGGTTGGGGATTGGGGGATTGTTCTGATGCTTTTGGCTCATCCGGCGAATCGCCGCTCGCGGGTGTTTTTTCTTCTTTCAAAAAACCTTTGAAACGGACGCTTATATTCCATAAAACATAGAACAACAGGATGTTAATCACATAGTAGTAGGCCCAAGTAAAGCGGCCAAGCCCCCTGAATTGGCGAAAAGGCCCTAAATAAGCCGCCATCCATTCCAAACCTTTGATGGCAAAAGGAAATCCGCAGGCGAAAATGAGCAGCAAAGTCGCGGTGATAAAAATACCCCGGAGGTAGCGTTTGTGCGTGCGGTGATGGGCCGCCTCGTCCCAGCTTTTGTCGAACAGGCGCAGGCGGCGGGAAAACAGCAACCATGCAGTGAAAAGAGTGGCCGCCAGCCCAATGTAAGCTTGCGACTCACCATCTATCCGGCGGATGGCAACAATGTTTTTGTCAATCCACTGATAGAATGGGAATGACTCGTAAGGCAGAAAAACGCCCTCCCAATGGCCGATGTAGGAGGTGAATCCCCACGGGTTGGCCGGTCGGTCAGTGGCATAGTCCGACCAATGCACCCAAATATTCAGCAGCACAAACGGCAGCAATACCATGACGACCAAATGGCTGAGCCGTACCCGGAAGTTGCGCAGCGAAGGGTCGAGCAGCAATTGAACACCCGTGTAAATCCCTAAGAATAAGGCCGATATGCCAAAATAGTAAAAATGCAGCTGCGCAGCAAACCACACCAATGCCCCAATTTGGAGGCTCTGGTATCGTCGGCTGTGGCGCTCCTCGTAGCGACAGAGCAACAACAACAGCAGCGGCAAAATCCAAGCATGGGACAGGCCAAAATGCCCGTCAACGCGGTTGTACTGCGGCGACAGGAACAATATGCCCAACGCTGCCAATCCCGCGTACCACACCGGCAGGTGGAGTTTGCGCAGCAACAGAAAAATAACACCCACGCCAAGTAGCAACGACAGCGCCTCCAACAAATTCATGATGCCCACCGTGCGCCCGGTCAAGTCGGACATATTGTGGCTCCACCATTGCATCGCCGCGCTCAGAATTGGCTGATTGTCTGTGAACAAGACGTGCTCGCCGAATGGATAACTCATGCCTCCATAATGCACATAACTCGAATCGTGCGCCACGTGCCAAGCGGTGGTCATGTAGTTTTTGAAGCCGTCGGGCGATACACCAAACATGGCGGCGTTGGGCGAACCCAGCCATGCGCCGTGCAGCACCCACAACACTGCCATTGCAACTGCCAACACCGTCAATAGCCCCCAAAATGTGTGCGAGCGTTTCGGCGAGCGCAGGTCGTGGAGCGTGTGTTCTAATTGTTTTATGCCTTTCATTTCAATTTGTAGTTGTTATCATTGAGGTCGTATTTCCTTTGCGTGCCAGATATTCCATGTTTTAAAAACATGGAATATCTCCGGCCATAGAGAGCCGTGTCAGTTATCGTTTTTTAAATAGCAGCCAGAGAAAATTTTTTCCCTC
>CAYZVM010000058.1:0-28383 GCA_964481485.1 uncultured Saprospiraceae bacterium
GGTATCGTAACGCTTCCATCCCGCTAAGATATGGGCGCGTCATCTTATCATCCTATTTCTGTATACTATCTATTAAGTTTTAAGTTTCTACGCGAAACATGGGTTAAAGGCCAGCGAGGGATATTTTCCGTGCCAATCCCAGCGCCACTCCCACACGTTGCCGCTCATTCTATGGGACTTGTCATCAAAAGCAACTGGGCAAAAATAGAACACCCACTTGCGGTGCGATTCGCAGCGTGGTTTTTCAAGTTATTTGAGATGGAGGCCTGAAAAGATGGGCCGGGTTTCTTTTCCGCATTCCCGCCTTTTTTGCCACAGTTTTTCAAAACAAGAAAAAAGGGGGCGCACACGCAGCCACTCATTTACATTTGTCAAAAAAATCTCCGATTTATGAAAAAATTGTTTCTCCCTCTCATCCTGACATTTTGGGTTGTTGCGCTCAATGCCCAAACCCAGGAACGCTACGCCCGCGTCACCATCTCGCTCATGGGCAAAAGCATCAACGAACTCGCAGCATTGGGTATCGAGACTGACCACGGGCAATATTTGCCGAGCCGCTCGTTGACGACCGAACTTTCCGAATCCGAACTGCAACGGGTGCAAAACGCTGGTTTTCAAACCAATGTCCTGATACCCGACATGGTGAAATGGCACCTTGAACAAGAGAAAAACCCGCCTGCCGAATCCCGCAGCGGCAATTGCGAAGACCTTTCAGGCCTGCCCACTTACCCGACCCCCGCCAATTATACTTATGGCACGATGGCTGGCTACCACACTTATCAGCAGATGCTCGATGTGTTGGACGACATGGCTGCCAAATTTCCCAATCTCATCACGCCACGCGCCGTGGTGAGCGACACGATTTTGACTTGGGAGGGTCGCCCACTTTGGTATGTCAAAATATCGGACAACGCGAACGTGTACGAGGGCGAGACCGAGGTGCTGTACACCGCGCTGCACCATGCCCGCGAGCCGAATAGCCTTTCACAGATGATTTATTATATGTGGTATCTGTTGGAAAATTACGACACCGACCCCACAGTAAAATACATCGTGGACAACGAAGAACTTTACTTCGTGCCCTGCATCAACCCCGACGGATACATTTACAACGAAACGACCAACCCCGACGGCTACGGCTATTGGCGCAAAAACCGTCGCGATAATGGCGACGGAACTTTCGGCGTGGACCTGAACCGCAACTACGGCTATTTTTGGGGCAACGACGATATCGGCTCCTCACCTAACCCCCAAGCGGAAACTTATCGCGGCCCCGAACCTTTTTCTGAGCCAGAGACGCGGGCCATGCGCGATTTTTGCCGGGCGCACAATTTCGTTTTTACGTTCAACTACCACACCAGCGGCAACCTGCTCATCTATCCTTGGGCTTACAGCGATGCGCCCGCAGATTCGGTATTCATCAAATTGGCCGAGATTTTCACCCGTGAAAATGATTACCACTATGGCACTGCTACTGAGACCGTGGGCTACCAAGTGAATGGCAGCTCGGACGATTGGATGCTTGCCGAAAAAGATATTTACTCCTATACCCCGGAGGTGGGCACCACGGGTTTTTGGCCGTCTTTTGGCGAGATTGACGGGCTCAACAAAGGCACTGTTTGGCAAAATCTTTCGATGGCGCTGTGCGCTCTCCGTTTTGGAGAAGTGACCGACTTGAGCGATAAATACATCAGCCAATTGAATGTTGACCTGCCGTTCAGTATCCAACGTTTTGGTTTTGAATCTGGATCGCTCACGGCGACACTCACGCCTCTTTCGCCCGAAGTGGTGTCGCCCGTAGCGTCGCAAACATTTAGTTTGCAACAATTTGAATCCGATAATTCAACTTTCCCAGTCTCTGTGTCGCCCACCACACAAGCCGGCACCGAATTGTTGTTTCTGCTCCAAATATCCGGTGGCCCTTTCTCACACACAGACACGCTGCGCAAAGTTTTTGGCGCATCTACCGGCGGCAGCAACCTCTCCATTTTCAATGATGCCGCCGACGATTACGACAATTGGGAGGGCAACTGGGTGTTGACAAACGAAACATTCGTCTCCGAACCCACCAGCTTCACCGATTCGCCCAATGAACCCTACTTGCCCAACAGCATTTATATTTTCGACATGGTGGAGGAAGTAGCGATACCCGCCGACGCAAAGAATGCCCAACTGCGCTTTTTTGCCCGTTGGGATATCGAAGACAACTACGATTTTGCGCAGGTTTTTGCCATCGTCAATGGCGGTCCCACGCCGCTCTGCGGGATTTACACTGAGGATGCCACAGGTATTTTTCAACCTGCCGGCGAACCCGTGTACGACGGTACACAAACCGAATGGGTGGAAGAATTCATGGATTTATCGGCTTTTATTGGGCAACCCCTCATCATTGAGTTCATCCTACTTTCGGACGAATTTGTTGAACTGGACGGTTTTTATTTCGATGATTTGCGCATAGAATACGTTGATTCGACAATCTCAAAAACGGTCGTGCTGCCCATCAACGAATTCCGCCTCCGGCAGAATCAGCCCAATCCCGCATCTAACAACACGCTCATCCGTTGGGACAACGCGACCAGCCATTTCGGCGATGCCAACCTTTTGGTGTTCAATGCTTTGGGAGAAAAAATGCACGAACGCACCGTGAACCTGAAAACGGAATCGCAATATCGCCTCGACACCAGCACCTGGCCGCCGGGCCTCTACACTTATCTGTTGCGCACACCCGAAGGGCAAATACGCCCCGTGAAAATGACAGTGATGCGTTGAAAAAAATACCCATCCGTCCTATGGCTTTGAGCCATAGGACGGATATTTGCGCGGCTGCATGGCGCTCGCAACTTTCTCACAAATTCTCACCACCCACACACTTTGGCTCACCCGACCGGAAATTTATCCAACGAACAATATATCAACGGTTTGCGCGAAGCCGACGACAACGTATTGGCATCCATTTATGCCGAATTTCAAAAACCCGTCGTGCGCGCCGTGACCGCGTTGGGCGGCAGCGGGGCAGCGGGCAATGTCTTTTTTCAAACGGCTCTTGTGGAAGCAGCCCAGCAGGTGAAGGCAGTCGAACTGCCCGTGGAGATGCCGTTTTTTTCTTACTTGAAAACATTGGCAGAGGCGCATTTCAGCGATTGGATGGCAGAGCGCGGGCAATCGGTGCCAGAGGTGGCAACTGACCCGGAAACACCAGAAATTTCTTTTGAATTGCCTCCTTCCGAAGCCCTGCGCACGACACGGCAAAAAATAACTGCTTGGCGAAAAGGCGAGCAAACCGATTCCGAAGGCCACGCGCTTTGGCAAAAACTAAAAGACATAGAGCGCAAAACCACCGGAGCAGCCGAGGATGCACCTAAAAGCAATTTTGCCCGCAACTTGCTGATTCTCTTTGTGCTGCTGACGCTGGGCTACATGGCCTACGTTTGGTATTCTCGTGCAAAAACACCTGCCGAAGTTTACCAAGACAATTTCAATCCGCCTGAAAGTTTGATGGCCGACCTCTCGTTGCGCTACGGCCCGGCGCGCGGCAACGATTCGGTGACTGCTCGCCCAAATGCCTGCGAGTTCCTTCTCCGGGAGGCCGATGAGTTTTACAAAGTGAAAGATTACGAATCCGCCCAAGGAGTGTTGTTTGAAGTTCTGAGCGACTCGTTGGCCGTTTGCCAATCTGATGCGCTATTTTACATCGGAGTCATCGCGTTGGCACAGGAAGATGCTGGGTTGGCGCTCGAATGTTTTGCCAAAATCGAGGATTTGGAACATTTCGGCGAGGACATCTACTGGTATCAGGCGTTGGCTTTTGTAAAATTGGCAGAAAAAAATCCCCTCCTGCGCGACAAAGCCGCCCGCGCCGTGGAGCGCACCCGCTCTCATACGCGGGATTCGCTGCGCCGCGAACACGCCGACAAAATGCTGGAACACCTCGCCGACTGACCGCCGCTATGGAATTGATGGATAAATATTTTCCCGACCTGACTGCCGAACAACACGCTCGTTTCGAGCAACTTGTGCCACTCTACACCGAGTGGAACGCAAAAATCAACGTCATTTCCCGGCAGGATATCGAGCATTTGGAAGAGCACCACATCCTGCACTCGCTGGCGGTGGCGAAGGTTTTTCAGTTCAAGCCCGAGGCGCAGTTGCTCGACCTCGGCACAGGGGGCGGATTCCCGGGCGTGCCGCTGGCAATTTTATTTCCCGAAACAAAATTCACACTCGTGGACGGCACGGGGAAAAAAATCCGCGTCGTGCAGGAAGTGGCCGGGGCGCTCGGCCTCAAAAACGTGACCGCGCTCCATGCCCGCGCCGAAGAATTGAAGATGCCCGGGCAGTTCGACTTTGTGCTGTCGCGCGGGGTGGCGCCATTGGACAAACTCCTGCTGTGGAGTCAGAAACTTTTGAAAAAGAAACACTTACACGCCTACCCGAACGGCATCATTGCGCTCAAAGGCGGCAATTTGCAGGCTGAAATTAACGCCTTGCCCGGCAAGGGCGAGACCTACACCGAGGTGTTCCCGATTCGCGCATTTTTCAAAGAGGCGTTTTTTGACGAAAAATTCGTGGTGTATGTGCAGGGGTGAATTCCACCTTTTGCTATGCGCAAAAAAAATCGCCGGAGCGATTGCGATGAATCCTCCGGCGAACGGGTTTTGAAAGGGGCAACAAAGAAAGTGGAAGAGGGAAGAGCAGGCAAAAATCAAATCTCACTGTTTGCAATCGAACTTCGTATTCTGTCCCGAAGGGCCTGAGAGGCCTTGTGTTTGGGCAGCCTGCTATGAAGGAAGGCACGGAATGAATCTTCTTCGGGTAAGGGTATTTCCCGGGGCGACGATGTTTCTCTTAGGTTTTGCTGCGGAGCGCGCGGGAGTGCATCAGTTTCTTCAATGTCGGCTACATAGGGTATTCCGGTTCTGACACTGCCAACTGTTTGGCCATTTTGTTTACGAGGACTCTTCATTGTAAGAATGGTTTGCGCCAACGTATTGCCGCCGGATGGACTGCCGCCCTCTCTTCCCGTTGTGTAGCCGGGCAACCAACACCCGCGCGCCCGGTTGCCGCCCGGAGCATCGGAACATACTGATTGCCAATTTGATGAGACGTACTGCATAACGAGTTAGGTTTGGGCGGGAACACAATTTAGGAAAGTGTGCTGACCCGCGAAAAAACGTTGACCGGTGAAAATTTTGTTTTTAAAAATTGTTGCGTTGAAAAAACATAAAGGAAGATTGTTTGCAATAAACATTTGGAGGAAGGATTAAGGGGGTGAAATTCAAGAGGGCTTACCGTGTGCGGCGATCCGCTCCGGGTAAGCCCTCTGTGTTTTATGCGGCAGCGACATTTGCGTCGTCGTTCTCGTCGTCCTGCACATTGTAGCCTTGGGCTTCGGCGTACTCCCGGAGTTTTGCTGCCAACACATTGCGTGCGCGGTGCAAACGGGAGCGGACGGTACCGATCGGAATCTCCAGGATGGCGGCCATTTCCTCGTAGGTAAAATCTTCGAGGTCGAGCAGCACCACCGTGCGGAAGGTCGGCGAGAGTGCGTTGATAGCCAGCGTCACCTCGTCGCCCATGAGCTTGTTGCCCATTTCTTCGTGGAGGCCGAAGTAACGTGGTGCGGCCGGGTCGTCTTCGTTGTGATAGACGACAACGTCTTCGTAATCAACTTTGTACGGCTGGCTTTTTTTGCTGCGGTACTCGTTGATGAATGCGTTGCGGCAGATTCTGAACAGCCATGCCTTGGCGTTCGTACCGGCTTCATAGCGGCTTGCGAAGCGCCATGCTTTCAGGTACGTTTCCTGCACGAGGTCTTCGGCCTGCGTGGCATCGCTTGTCAAGCGGTAGGCGAACGCGTACACGGCATCCATGAGCGGGAAGAACTCGCGCTCGAAGGTGATGTCGTGCCGGGTGCGTACCGTTTCGTTTGCCATCGTTGTTAAAGTAGCCATAAAAGGTTTAGGTTTAGTGAGTCGGAGCCGCAAAGTTCACCGACATTTTCGCTCAACGCAAGGGGGGATTTCAAAAGTTCCGACGATAGGCGATGTTTTTTCTATAAACCCAGATTTTTTTTCTAACTTTTTGAAAAGGAGGGTGTTGGGAAAGAAGGTTTTTATGAAATGATTTTTCAATCTCGCACTTTTACCTTTGCCCCGTAAAATCACATATTCACACATTCGCTCATTCACCCAATGGATTTCAGAATCGAAAAAGACACCATGGGCAAAGTGCAAGTGCCAGCCCATGTCTATTGGGGCGCACAGACGCAGCGCTCCATCGAGAATTTCAAAATCGCCCGCGACACCAACCGGATGCCCATCGAAATCATCCGCGCGTTCGCATATTTGAAAAAAGCCGCCGCGCTCACCAACTTCGACGCGGGCGTGTTGCCAAAAGAAAAATGTGACCTCATCGCCCGCGTGTGCGACGAGATTTTGGAGGGAAAACTCGACGACCAGTTTCCACTCGTGGTGTGGCAAACAGGCTCCGGCACCCAGAGCAACATGAACTCGAACGAGGTCATCGCTTACCGCGCCCACGTCTTGAACGGCGGCCAACTCACTGATGAACAAAAGTTTGTGCATCCCAACGACGACGTGAACAAGTCGCAATCCTCGAACGACACTTTTCCGACGGCCATGCACATCGCCGCGTACAAAATGCTCGTGGAAGTCACTATTCCGGGTTTGGAAAAACTGCGCGACACGCTTCAGGCCAAGTCAGAACAATTCATGGACGTGGTGAAAATCGGCCGTACACACTTCATGGACGCGACACCGCTCACGCTCGGTCAAGAATTTTCGGGCTACGTTGCACAGTTGAATCACGGCTTGCGGGCGATTCGCAATTCGCTGGCACACCTCGGCGAACTCGCGCTCGGCGGCACGGCAGTCGGCACGGGCATCAATACGCCCAAAGGATATTCTGAAAATGTCGCCCGCCACATCGCCACGCTGACGGGGCTGCCATTCGTGACTGCGCCCAACAAATTTGAAGCCCTCGCCGCCCACGACGGCATCGTGGAAGCGCACGGCGCTTTAAAAACTGTCGCCGTCAGCCTGATGAAAATCGCCAACGACGTGCGGATGCTCTCTTCTGGTCCGCGCTCCGGCATCGGTGAAATCTTTATTCCCGACAACGAACCCGGCTCCAGCATCATGCCCGGCAAGGTGAATCCCACACAATGTGAAGCACTTACGATGGTGGCCGCACAAGTCATGGGCAACGACGTGGCCATCAATATCGGCGGCTCCAACGGCCATTTTGAACTCAACGTGTTCAAGCCGGTGATGATTTACAACTTCCTACACTCGGCGCGGCTCATCGGCGAAGCCTGCGTTTCGTTCAACGACAAATGCGCCGTCGGCATCGAGCCGCTGCGCGACAACATCACGAAACACGTCAATAATTCGCTGATGTTGGTGACGGCTTTGAACACCAAAATCGGCTATTACAAAGCGGCTGAAATTGCACAAACTGCCCACCGCGAAGGCTCCACCTTGAAAGAAACGGCTATCAAACTCGGCTACCTCACTGCGGAAGAATTTGATGCTTGGGTGAAGCCGGAGGATATGGTGGGGAAATAAGGTTTTGAGGTTTCTGGTTTCAAGGTTTCGGGTTTGAACGCGACCTTTTTAGATAGTCTGCCATGACAATCGAAAAAATCCACACCTGTACCGGCCACCGCTCGGCCATTTATGCCCTTGCCCCCGGCAAAGACGAGTGGCATTTTCTATCTGCCGGGGGCGACGGTTGGGTGACGGAATGGAGCCTCGACGATCCGGAAACGGGGCGGCTGGCGGCATCGGTGGAGACGCAAATCTTTTCACTTGGCAGTCTGCCCGATGGCCGCATTGTGGCGGGCGACATGAACGGTGGCATTCGCTGGATTGACCGGGAAAACCCCGACAAAACGCTCAATATTCAGCACCATCAAAAAGGGACTTTCGACATTTTGGCTGCCGGAGCGTGGGTTTTCACAGTTGGCGGCGACGGTATTTTGACCCGCTGGAATATGGAAAGAGGCCGCAGCATGGAGAGTTTTCAATTGTCGAATCAGGCCTTGCGCGCCATTTCATTTTCCGAAAAAAGAAAAGAACTCGCCGTCGGCGCGAGCGACAACTCGATTTATCTGCTTGATGTCGAAACGTTTGAATTACGCCATACTTTGAAAGATGCGCACACGAATTCCGTTTTCGCGGTCGCCTATTCCCCCGATGGTCATCACCTTTTGAGCGGCGGGCGCGACGCGATGTTAAAAGTTTGGGATTTGGAAAGCCAACAATTTCTCACCCCTCACCTCTCCACCCTCACCCCCGACTATCCTGCGCATTTATTTACTGTGAATCATATCGTTTTTTCTCCCGATGCTCAATTGTTCGCCACCGCCAGCCGCGACAAGACGCTGAAAATCTGGGATGCCCACACGTTTGAACTCCTAAAAGTGGTGGACACGATGCGTTATGGGGGGCACATCAATTCGGTGAACCGGCTGCTTTGGTTGCCCGATTGTCTCGTGTCGTGCAGCGACGATAGGTCGGTGATGCTGTGGCGGGTGGAGCGGTGAAAAAAATGGGGAAGCCCCGGTGTTCCGGAACTTCCCGCGAATTGGTTTTCTAATTTCTGAGTTTATCAGCCGACTGTCTTTGGCAAATACAAGTGTCTGCCATATATCTCTTGAGCTAATGTTTTGTTACCCCCTGGAGAGGATTTTATTTTTCTCCCGCCCGAATTTTCTGGTGCGGCTGAATCGAGGGCTTCCAATGCTACTACTTCCGCCTATAAATTTATTGTGAAAATATCTCCCCATCCCCCCCAAGAAAAACGCCATTCCAAATTAAATTCCGCAACACCCATCCAAACACCCCCGCTCACCTTATTTTTTTCGGAAAAATAATTTTTCGGGTTTCTCAAAACGAAAACCGCGTCGTACTTTTGCCGCCGATTTGAAAAAAGCCTTTCCGAAAGTGGATATGACAGCCATTCGCAAATATTGGATTGCATTGATTTTCAGCGGCTTGAGCGTTGCGGCTTTTGCACAGCATGAAAATGGGCAACATCCGCAGCAACACGAGCATCCCGCTGGAGCTGCGCACGAACAAAATTCGGCGCACCCAACCACGCATCCCACAGCACATGGAGACTGCGGCCACCCGATTGACGAAGTGAAAGAGGGTGAGTTCAATGCCGGCGAGACCGCCGTCCACCACATCGCGGACGCGAACGCCATCCACATCTTCGGCGACCTTTACCTGCACCTTCCTTGCATCCTCTACGCACCCGGTCAAGGCTGGACGCTGACCACGACCTCGGCTTTTCACCCGCACCACCACGGTAACGGCGAGATTTCGAAAAATGGATATGTACTCGTGCACGGCAGCGTGATGCGTATTAAAGATCCGGCTTTCGCCATTGGCGAACACCCCATCGAGGGGTATATGCACAAAGACGTCAAAGTAAATGGCAAATCGAAGGTTGTTTATTCTGCGCTCATCGCGGGTGCATGCAAAGAACTCGATGCCAAAACCACCTTTGATGGCGGTCTTATGGGCGGCGGCATCACCAGTTTTTACGATTATTCCATCACCCGCAACGTGTTCACCATGTTGCTGACGGCGTTGTTGCTGTTCTTCCTGTTCCGGGTGGCAGCCACTACGGCGATGCGCCGCCAAGGGCAAGCGCCGAAAGGCTTGCAAAACTTCCTCGAACCTTTCTACACGTTTATTCGCGACGACGTTGCGAAGCCGTCCATCGGCCCGAAATACGAAAAATACATGCCGTACCTGCTTTCGGTGTTCTTTTTCATCCTCGGCCTTAACCTCATCGGCCAAATCCCATTTTTTCCCGGCAGTGCCAACGTGACGGGCAATATTTCTATCACGATTGTGCTGGCGCTCATCACGTTCGCGCTCATGCTTGGCAGCACCAAAAAATATTTTTGGGAACACACGCTTTGGATGCCGGGTGTGCCCGCCGCCCTCAAAATATTCATCCTTACGCCCGTCGAAATCCTCGGTTTGTTCCTCAAGCCGTTCACACTGCTGCTGCGTCTTTTTGCCAACATCACCGCAGGCCACATCGTGATTTTGTGTTTCGTTGGTCTGATATTTATATTTGGCAAAGCGGGTACCAGCGTCGGCGGTTCCATTGCGGGATTGGCAGCGGCAGTGCCGCTCACGCTGTTCATGATGGCGCTCGAACTTTTGGTGGCATTCCTCCAAGCGTTCATTTTCACCATGTTGTCGGCGACATATATCGGCATGGCGCTCGAAGAGCCGCACCACGACCACCATTGATTTTTTGTTGATAAATTAAAAATCAACCTTTGCAAATCCCATTATCCTATTCAAAAATTCATTTTTTCATTCATAATTCATAATTTCAAAAGTTATGTACGCAGCAATTGGAGCAGGTTTGGCCGCCATCGGCGCCGGTATCGGTGTAGGTACGATTGGTGGTAAAGCCGTAGAAGCTATTGCCCGCCAGCCCGAAGCAATGGGCGACATCCGCGCTAACATGATTCTGACCGCTGCTCTCGTAGAGGGCGCGGCGTTGGTCGCCATGGTGTTGTCGTTCTTCGTGGCCGCCCCCGGTCAGTAAGAAATGCCTCCCCGGGTCAGCGCGAAGCGGTTGGCGACGCAACGACCCGGATTTTTGAAAAAATTCCGGTTGAGAAAAGTTTAGGGTAGTTTAGATAGTTTAGTCTAAACCTGCTAAAACAATCTAAACCTCATTCATAATTTATCATTCATCATTCGCAAGATGATTTTTCTAGCAGATTTTTCCGTCATCAAGCCCGATCCAGGGTTGCTTATATGGACGACCATCATTTTTGGTCTGTTCTGGTTCCTGATGAGCCGTTTCGCTTTCAAGCCCATTGCTGAAAGCCTGAAAACGCGCGAACAGGACATTCAAAATTCGCTCGACGAGGCCAAACGCGCCCGCGAAGAAATGTCGCATTTACAGGCCGAGAACGAAAAACTCCTTGCCCAAGCGCGCGAAGAGCGCACCCAAATCTTGAAAGAAGCGAAAGAGGCGAAAGAAGAAATCATCGCCGAGGCCAAAGAACGCGCCAACGCCGAGTACAAACGCAAAGTGGAAAGCGCCATTCAGGACATCGAAAACCAGAAGCAAGCTGCTATGGTGGCCCTGAAAAACCAAGCCGGACAATTGGCGATTGACATTGCCGAAAAAGTGCTGCGCAAAGAACTCGCTGACAAAACCGCACAAGAAACTTACGCCAAGTCGCTGGCCGAATCTATCAAACTAAATTAGTTGTTGGTTATTGGTTGTTAGTTATTGGTTGTCAGATAATTCCGCACAACAATAACCGATAACCGATAACCAATAACCAATAACCATAAGAAATGAGCGTAACCCGCATCGCTACCCGCTACGCCAAGTCGCTGATTGAACTTGCCATCACACAAGGCAAATTGGAGCAGGTGTCCGCCGACGTGCATTCGTTGAAGGCCGCTGCCCAAAACCGCGACTTGTACCTCTTCTTGAAAAGCCCGATTATCCATGCCGACAAGAAAAACGCGGCGTTGGAGGCTATTTTCAAAGGCAAGGTAGACAGCCTCACCCTCTCGTACCTCAACCTGCTGGTGAACAAAGGCCGCGAGATGTACATCCCCGAAATAGCTGCCGAATTTGCCGAGCAGTACAAACTGTTGAAAAAAATCACCTCTGTCCGCATCGTCACTGCATCGCCATTGAGCGAAGAAGTGTTGGCCGAATTGAAGAAAAAACTGCTCGCCAGTGGCATCACCTCCGAAAACCTCGACATCGAGACCAAAGTTGACCCCGAACTCATAGGTGGCTTTGTGCTTGAGTTCGACAACAAACGCTACGATGCCTCGGCGGCCCACAAGTTGGACGAACTGAAAGCCTCGTTTTCGAAAAACCTGTACATCAAAGAATTTTAAACTCAATTATGAATTAAGAATTATGAATTTTTTGCCGAGCGCGATGCCGCCAAACTTTCTAATTCAAAATTCAAAATCAGGTTTAGTTCATAATTCATAATTACAAAATTCATAATTCTACAATAATGGCAGACGTCAGACCGGAAGAAATCTCCGCGATATTGAAACAGCAACTGTCCGGCTTCGGGGCACAAACCAACCTCGAAGAAGTAGGCACGGTGTTGCAAGTGGGCGACGGTATCGCCCGCGTCTATGGCCTCAACCGCGCCCAATCAGGCGAGCTGGTCGAATTTGAAAACGGCGTTCGCGCCATCGTGCTCAACCTCGAAGAAGACAACGTGGGCGTGGTGCTCATGGGTTCGTCCGACGGTGTGCGCGAAGGCTCAGTGGTGAAGCGCACCGGCCAAATTGCCTCCATCGAAGTCGGTGAAGAGTTTGTAGGTCGCGTGGTCAACCCACTTGGTCAACCCATTGACGGCAAAGGCCCCATCGGCGGCAAAAAATACGAAATGCCGTTGGAGCGCAAAGCCCCCGGCGTTATCTATCGCCAGCCAGTGAACGAGCCCTTGCAAACCGGCGTAAAAGCCATTGACGCGATGATTCCCATTGGTCGCGGCCAGCGCGAACTCATCATCGGCGACCGTCAGGTAGGCAAAACCGCCATCGCCGTTGACACCATCATCAACCAAAAAGAATTTTACGATCGCGGCGAAACCGTCTATTGTATCTACGTCGCTTGCGGCCAAAAAGCCTCGACGGTAGCGCAAGTAGCCCGCACGTTGGAGGAAAACGGCGCTATGCCCTACACGGTCATCGTGGCGGCTTCGGCTTCCGACCCGGCTCCCTTGCAGTTCTACGCACCGTTTGCGGGTGCGGCCATCGGCGAATTTTTCCGCGACACGGGCCGCCCGGCGCTCATCATTTACGACGACCTTTCCAAACAAGCCGTCGCTTATCGTGAGGCATCGCTGCTGCTCCGCCGCCCACCAGGCCGCGAGGCATATCCGGGCGACGTGTTTTACCTGCACAGCCGTTTGCTCGAGCGTGCTGCCAAAGTCATCAATGACGACAAAGTGGCAAAAGACATGAACGACCTCCCGGAGAGCCTCGTGAAAGCGGGTCTCATCAAAGGTGGTGGTTCGCTCACGGCGTTGCCTATCATCGAAACACAGGCGGGCGACGTGTCGGCCTATATCCCGACGAACGTGATTTCTATCACCGACGGCCAAATCTTTTTGGAATCCAACCTCTTCAACGCGGGTGTGCGCCCGGCCATCAACGTGGGTATCTCCGTGAGCCGTGTGGGTGGTAATGCGCAAATCAAATCCATGAAGAAAATCGCCGGCACGCTCAAACTTGACCAAGCGCAATACCGCGAGTTGGAGGCATTCTCGAAGTTCGGCTCCGATCTCGACGCTGCCACGCAAGCTGTTTTGGCAAAAGGCGCTCGCAACGTGGAAATCTTGAAACAGCCGCAGTATAGCCCCGTTTCGGTGGAAAAACAGGTCGCCATCATCTACCTCGGCACCAACAACCTGCTGCGCGACGTGCCGCTTGACAAAGTACAGGAATTTGAACACCTCTTCCTCGAGCGCATGGAGAACAAACTCCCCGACGTGCTGGAAGAATTCCGCAAAGGCAAACTCGAAGATGCCAGCCTCGCCAAAGTGCGCGAACTGGCAGCCGATTTGGCAGGAGGATACCGTAAAAATTGATTATTCGGTTATTTGGGGATTTGGTTATTTGAAGTTCAATAGCCGAATGTTCAAATAACCGAATCACCAAATAAACAACTCAACAGCAAAAATATGGCTGGCGGTTTAAAAGAAGTACGCGAACGGATAAAGTCGGTAATCAACACGCAGCAAATCACGAAAGCCATGAAAATGGTGTCGGCTGCGAAGTTGCGCAAGGCGCAAAATGCCATCGTGCAGGTGCGCCCTTATGCCAACCGGCTCAACCGGATGCTCTCCAACATACTCTCAAACCTCGACGGCGATGCTTCCACGAGTTTCGGCAAAGCCCGCGAGGTGAAACACGCGTTGGTGGTCGTGATGACTTCCAATCGCGGTCTTTGCGGCGCGTTCAACACGAACATTTGCAAAGAAGCAGTGGCGCTCATCACTGAAAAATACGGCAAACAACGCCGTGATGGCAAAGTCACCGTGCTTTTCATCGGCAAAAAAGGCTACGACTATTTCCGTCGCCGTTTCCGCGATTTGAGTCTCGTAGCCGACCACATCTCGGTGTACGACAACCCGGCTTACGACAATGTGAGCATCGTGGCCCGTCAACTCATGGACGAGTTTTCTTCAGGAAAATACGACGCGGTGGAGGTCGTGTATGGCCGTTTCAAAAATGCGGCGACGACGTTCCCGACAGCCGAGCAATGGTTGCCCGTGCCGAAAATGGAAATCCCCGCAGGTGCCAAGCAAAAAAAGGCCGACTATATTTTTGAGCCGGATCAACAGCAACTGCTCGAAAATCTGGTGCCGAGCATCCTCCAACTGACTTTCCACAAATCACTGCTCGACACGCAAGCCTCCGAACATGGCTCGCGTATGACGGCGATGGACAAGGCCACCGACAACGCAGAGGAACTGCTCAAAACCTTGCGTATCAACTATAACAAGGCGCGTCAGGAAGCCATCACGACCGAGTTGGGCGAGATTGTGGGCGGCGCGGCTGCCTTAGAAGGGTGATTGGGTGATTGGAGATTAGGGATTGGAAACTCCCCGTCGGCTTTGGGCCGGCGGGGAGTTTTGTTGTTTCAGAATTTCAATTTCAAAAAATTCTGCCGCGCCCGTTTCACTCCTTCCATTGGCGTGGTCACATAATTTTCCAACTCGACGATGTAGTATTTCAAGCCAGCCAACTTGCTCTGTTTGAAAATGGAGACAAAATCGATGGAGCCGTCGCCGACTTCGACCGTCTCGCGTTTTTCAGTTTTCGCCATGTCTTTGGCGTGGCAAAGTTCCCAGCGGCCGGGATAGAGTTTTATCCAATCGAGCGGGTTGTGGTTGGCAAACGCGACCCAGTAAATGTCCATTTCCATTGCCATGAGTTTCGGGTCCACTTCGTGTAGCAGCCATTCGATGATGAGGCGGTTGTCGGGGCCGCGTTTTTCGTACTCAAAAGCGTGGTTGTGGTAGCCAAAACGGACACCTGCTTTTTTGGCGTACCCGCCAGCGGCTTGGTACACCTTCACCATGTCGGGTATTTTCAGGCGGTCGTCGTCGGCCATGTAAGGGCATACCACATAGCGGGCACCGGTGGCAGCAAAATCGTCGATAGCCTTTTTGGCCGCGTCAGAAAGTTCTTTTTTGCCAGCGTCATAATCCTTCGATGTCACCATGTTGTGGGTCGAAGGCATCGAAATGCCGTTGTCTTTCAGCAATTTGGAAAAATCTGCAATCGGCATCCCAAACATTTTACCGTCGGCATAGCCGAAACCTTCCACCTCTCGGTAGCCCATGTTGGCGAGTGCTTTCACCGTGCCTACGGCATCGTTTTTCATGTCGTCGCGGATGCTCCAGAGTTGCAAACCGAGGTGCGCCACTGGCGGTTGTTCGAGCAAGGAAGGCAGGTTATGCACGGATAAAGCCGTTCCTGCGAGCGCAAAAGAGGAGTTTTTGAGAAATTGGCGTCGTGTGAAAGAGTGATTCATCGTTTGAAAAAATTTTTGGCAAATAAAGTAAAGTTCGGGTTAACATTTGCCAAAAACCACCCAAGTAAAAATTTTCCCCCAAAACCATTAGGAAAGGACGAACCCAATGTGTGTATTTTACCCGCGAAATCAGTTTGCGGTGGGCAGTTCGCAGTTATGCAGCAACCAAACAACCAATAACCGGCAACCAACAACAATGATACAAGTCCTTCATATTTCCGCTGAATGTTATCCCGCCGCCAAAACTGGCGGACTGGCCGATGTGGTCGGCTCTTTGCCAAAATATTTCTCCCAAGCCGGTATGCTTTCGGCAGCCATTATCCCGAAATACGCCGTGAAATGGATACATGGGCGCGAGTGGGTCACTGTATATGGCGGCTCAGTGTGGGTCAATTGGAAACAATGGCATTTCACCGTGCAGCAAGAGGCGGGCAATTCGCTCGGCTTCCCGTTTTTCGTGGTGGATATCCCCGGACTCTACGACCGCCCCGGCATTTACAATGACCCTTCCGGCGCGCCATACGGGGACGAAATCGAGCGCTACATCACGTTTCAGCAAGCGGTGCTCGATTGGCTGCTGTCGTTTCCCTGGCAAGAGCGTCCGCGTGTGTTGCATTGTCACGACCATCACACGGCGCTCATTCCTTTCATGGTGAAACACTGCCCGGCTTACCAACAATTGGCGCCGATACCGACAGTTTTTACCATCCACAACGGCCAATATCAAGGTGCATTTAGCTGGAGCAATGGCCATTTATTGCCTCCTTATGTGGCTGGTGCCCGCACATTGCTTGATTGGAACGACACCATTAACCCCATGGCCGCTGCCATCAAAACGGCGTGGGCGGTGACGACCGTCTCAGAGTCGTACCTCTACGAACTCCACGAAAATAGCCTCGGCCTTGAGTCTTTGTTCCGGCAAGAATGGCGCAAAGAATACGGTATCATCAATGGAATTGATGCCGACGTATGGGATCCCGCCACCGACCCAATGATCCACCACCGGCTTGAAAATGACAATATCAAAGCCTTCAAATCCAAAAACAAAAAAGTGCTGTGTGAGTGGTTCGGCTTTCCGGAAGATGCGCCGCTTATCAGTTTCATTGGGCGATTGGTGGGTGAAAAAGGCGTGGATTTGTTGCCCGACACTTACCGGCGTTTTATCCACAGCGGCACACGCGCCTGCTTTTTTGTGCTCGGCACTGGCGAGCCCTGGACGCAAAATCAGTTCCGCGCCATGGCGCACCAGTACCCTGGTCGCTTCAATGCGGTGATTGACTACAACGAGGCTCTGTCGCACCAGATTTACGCTGGGTCGGACTTCCTCATCATGCCCTCTCGTGTAGAACCTTGCGGCCTCAATCAGATGTACTCCATGCGATACGGCACCATCCCCATCGTGCGTAGCATCGGCGGCTTGAAAGACACCGTGCCAGATATCGCATCGCCCGACGGCAACGGGCGCGGCATACGGTTCGACCAATTCAGCGTAGAGGATGTCTCCCACGCGCTGTACCGTGCCGTTTCCATGTGGCACAACGAGCCTGGCATCGTGGCCTTTTTGCGCGAGCGAATCATGGCCGTAGATTTTTCTTGGGAAAAAACAATTGAAAAATATGTGGGCGTGTACCGCCGAGTGGGTGCGCAAATAGCACCCGAAAAAGCAGTTTCAACAAAAAAAGAAACCGAAAAAAAGGCCGAAACGCCCAAGCCGGTAGCAAAAGCTGAAAAGCCAGTCGCTGAAGTTCCAGCGAAAAAACCAGCGGCTTCCGGCAAAAAAACAGCAAAATCCGAAAAACCCGCCACGCCCAAACCCTCCGCGCCCGCCAAAAAAAACACAACAAAACCGACCAAGCCGACAAAAGTCCCTGTCGTAGTCAATCACGAAGAACAAGTGACAAAAACAGTTGAAAAACCACCAGCAAAACCCAAAACAGCTGCCGCCAAAGCCCCGGCAAAAAAGGCAGGAAAAGTTGAAAAACCGCCAACACCAAAACCTGCAAAATCGGGTGCAAAACCGCCCGCTGCTGTGAAATCAAAAAACTCGGCAAAAAAGAAATGACCCCTATTTTTCTTCGCCGGAGCCCGTGCACTCTACGAAGGGCGGGGGCAAACAACCATCAACGAACAACCATCAACCAGTAACGAACACCAACCATGATAAAAATGATTTGTCTCATCCTCGGCGGCGGCGCAGGAAGCCGCCTTTACCCGCTTACCGAACAGCGCTCCAAACCCGCCGTGCCAATTGGCGGCAAATACCGCCTGATTGACATTCCCATCTCCAACTGCATCAATGCGGGCGTGAAACGGATGTTTGTGCTCACACAGTACAACTCTGCCTCGCTCAACGCCCACATCAAAAACACCTATAACTTCGACACTTTCACGCGCGGTTTTGTGGACATACTCGCCGCCGAGCAGACGCCGAGCAGCAAAGAGTGGTTTCAGGGAACAGCTGATGCGGTGCGCCAAAGTCGTAAGCACTACGAGCGCCACGATTTTGATTATGTCCTGCTCCTTTCGGGCGACCAACTCTACCAAATGGACTTCGAGGCGATGGTAAAGCACCATATCGAGAAAGATGCCGACATCACGATTGCTTGTCTGCCCGTGGATGCCCGCGACGCTACCGGATTTGGTATTATGAAAGTAGATGACAAAGGCTACATACCGCGATTTATCGAAAAGCCAAACGCCGACGAACTGCCCAATTGGGTTAGTGAAGTCAGCCCGCTCAACAAAAAACGAGGCCGCAACTACTTGGCTTCAATGGGCATTTACATTTTCAACCGCAAGGCAATCAGCGACTTATTTGACCAATACCCCGACTCTACGGATTTTGGGAAAGAAATCATCCCCACCGCCATTGCCGAAGGGCGCAAAGTGGCAGCTTACCAATACGAAGGATATTGGACGGACATTGGGACGATTCACTCCTTTTTTGAAGCCAACATAGAACTGACAGACCACATCCCTTCATTCAATCTTTTTGACAGCCATCGCCAGATTTACACGCGCGGCCGTATGCTGCCGCCCGCCAAATTCTACGGCGGCACCCAACTCAACCGCGTGCTCATCGCCGAAGGCTCTATCATCCATGCCCGATTGATTGAAGGCTCCATCATTGGCTTGCGCTCGCGTCTCGGCGAAAATACCGTCATAAAAGACACCATCGTGATGGGCAATGACTCTTATCAAACTTTGGAGGAAATAGCGCTCAACACAGATGAAATACCAATGGGAGTAGGTCATTATTGCCATATCGAACACGCCATTCTCGACAAAGACTGCCGGATTGGCAACAATGTCGTCATCAAAGGTGGCGAGCATTTGCCCGACATGGACACAGACTCATTTTGTGTGCGAGATGGGGTGGTTGTAGTAAAAAAAGGCGCCACTATCGCCGAAGGGACGCGGATAATGTAGCCGCAAAATTTATTGGGTGTACTTCCGCCAAATATCTACAAGGCGGAATTAGGGCGACTTCCCTAATTCCGCCTTTTTTGGGTTCTATCCACTCCAATCAACCCCCGCGCGGGAAGTTGGCGTCGTCCTCGTCCACTGAATCGGGCGGAACCGTCGTAAGAACCCTATAAAAAAAGTATGCTGTGACGGCAATGACGATGCCATTGGCGACAATCATCATAATCAGTGCGGAAGTACTCATAGAGCGATTTTTTTGTAGTGAAATGTAAATGCGTCAACTGCCGACGGTTCAATCGTTGTGTGCCACCGGCACCCGTCCCTCGCGGTTGCGCTTGCGCTGGGCCAAGTACACCATAAATGCGATTAAGGCAAAAATAGCAACCAGCAACAAACGGGAGCCGTTGACGAATGTGAGCGTTTTTTGGAGTTCGCTAATTTGCGCCGGATCTGTGGCGGCGGCGATTTGGGCATGAATGCCCTTATTGGCAATTTTATCCAAAATGCCGCCCTCGCTCAGCAAACTGCCGAAAAACACAAAAATGAGGATGGCCGGCGTGACGAATTTGATGACGTATTTGTAAAAAATCGGCACCTTCATGTCGGCGTTGCGATTGATTTCCGCCCAAGCATTGTCCATGCCGAACACCCATGCAAATAAGATTATTTCGAACATGGCAAACACTACCAGCGACACCGAGCCCGCCCAATAATCGTACTCGTCGAACACCCCATAGTTGAAGAAAAACACCGTGGGCGCACCGAGAATGAGTACCAATGCGCCAAAAGCCCATGCCGCCCGCTCGCGCCGCCAGCCAAATTCGTCGCGCAAAAAGCCCATGACCGGAGTCCCCATCGCCAGCGAAGAGGTGATACCCGCGAAGAACAAAAGCCCAAACCACGCCATGCCAGCCACCGCCGCTAGAATCGGCCCCCATTGTTGGAACAAATAGGGCAACGTGCGGAATCCGAGGCCCAAACCGCCCGTCTGGGTGAGTTCCACCACCTTCTCAATGCCGAGGTAGCCCACCGAAATCGGAATCAAAATGGCCGCGCCCAACACCACCTCCACGAACTCGTTCATCCAGCCGGCCGACATGGCGTTGAGTGCCACATCGTCGCGCTGGCGCAAGTAGGAAGCATAACATTGGATGCTGCCCATGCCCACCGAGAGCGTGAAAAACACCTGCCCTGCCGCCGCCAGCCACACTTTGAAATCCCATATCGTGCTGAAGTCAGGTGTCCAAAGAAAATTCAGCCCCTCAGTGCCGGCATATACCGCGCCCGACTCTCCAGCGCTGAGCGTGATGCCCCGGATGGCGAGAAAAATGCCGAAGAAAATCAACAGCGGCATACCCACCTTGGCGGCGATTTCCACACCGCCAGCGAGGCCGCGCGACAAAATCCAAGTGTTCAACAGCAAACAGATCAACCAAAAAATGATAGGCTCGCCAGTGCCGAGGCTGACATAATCCGTAAACATCTGGCTGACCGCCTCAGCGTCGTTGCCCGCAAAAGCACCCGAAATTGAGCGCCACACATACGCCAAGGTCCAACTTTCCAAATAGCAATAGTAGGCCGCCACAGCGAGGTTAGTGAAGATGCCAAACACCCCGACATATTTCCACCAAGCGCGTTTGCCGCCACTCACACTGTTGAGAATAAATGGCGTGGAGTGGTCGCCAAATCTGCCGCCAAAACGCCCCATGCTCCATTCCACAAACAGGAGCGGAATGCCCATCAGCAAAAAACAGATAAGATAAGGTACGATGAAAGCGCCGCCGCCATTCTGGATGGCCTGTGCCGGAAAGCGCAGGAAATTGCCTAAACCGACTGCGTTGCCCGCCATGGCGAGTACCAATCCGACGCGCGAGCCCCAAGCTTCTTTATGTGCTGACATGAGTGTTAGGTGGGTGATAAGGTGATGAATGTAGTTGCTTTTTCGGCGGGAAAGATAGAGCGGTTTTTGGATTTGGGATTTTTGATTCGGGAAATTGTGGGCGATTTGAAACTTTGTCGCACAACAGCCTACCTTAGCAGCCACACTATTCTGAAAAAATTGCCCAAGGGCGTCACTTGAACTTCAAGTAAAACTACCATGCTCAACACAATCAAAGGCCTTATCGGCGAAGGGGAAACCCAAAAAGCCATCAGCCAGATGGCGAAATTCGCCGCACGGCAGCCCGACATTCAAAATGCCGTCATGCTCCTGAGCGGACAATACGCGCAGGCCAATATGCAGTTTGCAATGGGGCTGGCAGAGGCACAGGCCAGTCAGGATACGATGGCAAAAATCCGATTCGGGCTGCTGAATCTGTTGGACGAGATGCAGGCAAAAGGACTGTTTTCAGACAAAGCAGCATCGGATGACAGCGAAGACGAGGGCCCGAAGGCAAAACTATTGTTCCTCGCATCCAATCCCGTTGACCTGGCCGTCTTGCAATTGGAAAAAGAGTACCTCGAAATCCGCAAGATTTTCAAAAATCACCGCAACAAGTTTAGCATCACAGAAGAGTTCGATGTGTCGCTCGACACTTTTTTCGAGGCCGTTTACCGGGAAAAACCGCAAATCATCCACATGGCTGGGTATGCTGAGCCGGACGGAGTCATTTTGTCGAACAAAGTTGACCGCACCCACTATTTGGTACCGTTCGAGTTTTTGGCGCCCGCCTTCAAAATGCTGAAAGGCACCACCGAGTGTGTGTTCTTCAACTCGGGTTATTCCAACCTTTTCGCCAAAGTTGTTTCGCGCGTGATACCCTATGCCATTGGTATCAAAGGCATTGTGAACGACACGGAAGCCATCAGTTTTTCCAGCGGTTTTTACGCTGCGCTCGCGTTGGAAAAAAACTACGAGAAAGCCTTTAAGATGGGCCACGACCTCTCGGCCTCCACCCCATTGGAAGAATTTTATTCAGCACAAACCGCCGACGCCGGAGCAACCGGGCAAAAGTTTTTTCTGTACCAAAACGGCTTTTGCGAAGGGGATACCGATACGCCCGACGACTTTTATGTGCCGAAAGCGCAGAAGCAAAAAGGTAAAAAGTGACGGTGGGGGCTTGCCGCCAAGATGCCAGAGCGGTATAAGGAACGGAAATAGTGATGGCACGACTCGCAATCGTGCCACCACTATTTGTTAAAATCCTCAGTCCCGCCATTTCCGGCAAATCCTTTTACTCACCTGATTTTCAATAAAATAACCTGAACGCCCGAAGGGTAGCCGCTCCCAATATGTTGCCAAATTGCCGCGTTGTTTTCAAAACGCCCTATTTTTGGCATCCAAGACCGAAACCGGCAATCCATGAATACCGTCCTTCGATTACACCTGCTCTTTGTGTTGCTACTGGCGGCGTTGCCGTCCCGTGCGCAGCCGATGTTGGCTTGGGACAAAACCATCGGCGGCAGCAGTTGGGATGAACTCAACGGCCTGCTCACCCTGCCCGACGGTATCATCGCTGCAGGCTCCTCGAGATCCGGGCCGGGCGATTTTTCGTGGAATTTCTTCATTGTCAAACTCGATTTCGACGGCAACGTACTCTGGCAGCATCGGTACGGCGGCGACCAAGACGACCGATTGTGGGAGATTATCCCCACCAGCGACGGCGGTTTTTTGGCCGGCGGCTACTCCTATTCCGGCGTGAGCGGCGACAGAACACAACCCTCGCGCGGCGATAAGGATGTGTGGGTGTTGAAATTGGATAAACAGGGCCTGCTGCTCTGGGAACGCGCTTATGGCGGGCTTTACCAAGATGAACTTTTTTCCATGCTGGAAATCCCCGGCGGCGGCTACCTGCTCGGCTGCAATTCTTGGTCGGATGTGTGGATGGAAAAATCCGAACCTTCGCGCGGCCAGCAGGATTTTTGGCTCATCCGCATTGACAATCAAGGCAATAAACTCTGGGACAAAACCATCGGCGGCAGCGGTTATGACCAAATCAACGACCTCGCGTGGGCGCCCGACGGCAATGTGTATCTCTCCGGCGGCACGGTTTCCGAGGGTAGCACGGGCGATTTGGGCATAGAGCCTTCGCTCGGCCTCATGGATTTTTGGCTCGGAAAATTTGACCTCAACACGCGCCAATTACTCTGGGATCATCGTTTCGGTGGGGCAGGGGAGGATTACGCTTATGCCCTGCTCGTCTCTCATTCTGGCGACAAACTCTATCTCGGCGGCCGCTCCGGCTCGCCACCGATTCCAATTACGCCATTCAACAACGGGAAGAGTGCGGCATTTTACTACGGCCCCAGCGATTTTTGGCTGCTCGAACTCAATTTGAACGGCCAAAAACTCCGCGAATGGAGTTTTGGTGGCCCGGGGCTGGACGACCTCTACGCCATTTCCCAAAACCCGTTGGGGCATCTCGTCGTCGGCGGGGTCACGGATTCGGGCATGGCGGGGACAAAAACCACCGCCTCGCACGGCGGTTACGATTATTGGCTCATCGGCCTTGATGAAAATGGCGACCAAAGTTGGGAACGCACCATCGGCGGCACGGGCAACGACGCGCTTACCCGAATGGCTTTTCGCCCCGATGGCTCGTTTGTCATCGGCGGCCATTCGGAGAGCAATATTGGCTTTGAAAAAACGGAGAACAACTTGGGCGTCAATGACTTTTGGGTGCTGAGTTTTGAATGTGGCCTTGTAGCCGACATTGCACAAACCGGCATTCCGTCGTCCTGCTCCGAAGACCCCGTCGCGCTCGACGCGACGATTCCCGGCTGCGGCAGCTGCCTTTATACTTGGAACACGGGCAGCATAGAAAGTGCCATTGAAATACCGGCGACTGCGACGGGCGCCTTTTCAGTGGCCGTTTATGACGAGTTTGGCTGCGTGGCTTTCGACACGGCTTTTGTCGAACTATTGCCCTCGCCCGACATCAATGTTGGCCCCGCCGACACCATCGTCGCGCAAGGAAGCCGCCTTGTCATCGGCAGTTATCTCCCTGACTTTCAATATGCTTGGAACACGGGCGACACCACGGCGACCATCTTGGCCACCGAATCCGGCCTCTACGCCGTCACCGTGACCGATGCCAGCGGCTGCACGGCCACCGACCAAATGGAGGTGAAAATGGTGAACAAAAGCGCCGTTTGGGTACCCAATGTTTTTTCTCCAAATTTCGACGGCCACAACGATTATGTGAGCATCTACACCGATGAAAGCGCCCGCCGCGTGGTCACTTTCCAAATTGCTGACCGGTGGGGCACCATCGTTTTTCGCCGCGACAATTTTCCGCCGGTGTTTGAGACCGACGGTTGGGACGGCCTTTATCGGGGCAAACCCGCGCCGCCCGGCGTGTATGCTTGGTTTGCCAAAATCGAATATCTGGATGGCAGCCACGAGTTGTTTGAAGGTTCGGTGACGATTGTGCGGTGAGGCGCCGGGGTTGAATTGTTAAAAAAATCCTTTGCTGATATCAAGTATTGCGTACTTTTCGCGCCGAAAACACCCGCCTAACGCGGCGTTGGGAAGTTTTAATCTGCTTTTTAATCAGCACTTACTATGCGCATACAGTTTAGCCTTTCCTGCCAGAAGGGCACCATTATTCCAATAAATTACCAATCAGAAATCTCCCAGTGGGTTTTTGAAGTACTTTCCAAAGCAGGCCCCGAGCTCTCCAATTGGGTGCAGCAACGCGGTTTCGACTTGAGTTCGCGCAATTACAAACTATTCACTTTCAGTCCGTTGGCGATATACCCTTACGAAATGGACCAAGTGAAACAAGAGTTTAAATTGCTGGGCAACCAAGTGAAACTCAACGTCTCGATTTACCTCGACCCCTCCTTTGAGCAGCAACTTGTGCACATCTTCCGGCAGGTGCCGCTTGCGCTTGGCGTGCTGGATGGCCGCCCGGCGCAGTTCGATGTGAAGCATTGGCAGGTGATGCCGCCCATCACTTTTAAAGAAACGATGCAATTCAAAGCTGTGTCGCCCATCTCCGTCACGACGGTGGATGAGGTGAAAACGGCCAATCCCTACTTGCTGCCCGATAGTGAAAATTACGATATCAGTTTTTTCAGCCACATCGTGCGGCGTTTCAAAGCCGCCATGCAGTACAAATCATTGGCTGCGCTCAAACTGATTGACCCCTCGTTCCCGATGCACTACCGGCTGTTGGGGCAGGCCAAATCGCGTCTTATCCACCTGAAAACCAACCCAGAAGGCATCGCCCAACTGAGAGGTTTCGCTTATGAATTCGAAGTCAGTATGCCGCCGCCTGTCATGGAATTCTGCTATTACGCGGGTTTCGGCGAGTTTCCGCACCTCGGCTTCGGCTTTGTTGATTTGAAATGAAATTGGTTGTCGGTTCTTAGTTGCTGGTTATCAGTTTTTTAAAAACTAACACCTGCCGACCACCAACAAAAAACAACCGACAACCAACAACCAAGAGCTATTAACCATGTCAGCACGTCCATTCCTGCTTGTTGCCACCTGCCTGTCCGCTTTTTTTCTTTTTGCGGGGTGCGAGGAAGACACCAGCAAAACACAAGCCTTGATAATTGGCCGTTGGGAATTGTCCAAAGGCTTTCGCAATCAAAAAGAAACGGAGACCCTCCAAGGCGTTTTTTTTCAATTTGGTGCTGACGGGAAAATGTTCACCAACCTGCCTGTCGGAGCGGATGTGCCCACCGATTATGAGTTGAAAAAGAACGAAATCGTCCAAAAAAGCCCGCAGCCGGTCACTTATCTTGTCCAAAGTGCGACAGATTCGACGCTCATTTTGACCATGGAAATGCGCGGGATGCAATTTGAAATGTTGTTGCAACGGGCGCTGCCGCCGGTCGAGGCTGCCCCGCAGGACAGCCTCCCTCAACCCGCCGACAGCCTTTCGGAATAAAGTTCAAAATTTTCCTCGTCGAAACAGACAAAGCGAATTTCTTCCAGAAAACCCTGATTTTCAGTCAAAAACGCCCGCACCGCCTGAATGGCAACCTCGGAGGCTTCCAGTTTTGGGTAGCCATAAATGCCCGTGCTGATATTGGGAAACGCCACTGTTTTCAAGCCGGTGTTTACCGCCAATCGCAGCGAACTGCGGTAGCAATTGCCGAGCAACATGGGCATCATCGCATCATTTTCCCGAAATACTGGCCCGACGGTGTGGATGACGAACCGTGCTGGCAAATTGCCCCCAGTCGTGATGACCGCCTCGCCCGTCGCGCAGCCGCCTTGCCGGGCGCGGATTGCCCTACATTCTTCCAATATTTTCGGCCCGCCAGCGCGGTGAATTGCGCCGTCCACCCCGCCGCCGCCGAGCAGCGAGGAATTAGCCGCGTTTACGATAGCGTCGAAAGTGATTTTTGTGATGTCGCCGCGTTCGAGGGAGAGTTTGGTTGTCATTGGCAAAATTATTTCACGCAAAGGCGCAAAGCCCGCAAAGAAAGAGTAATCTACGCTTAGCGTTCTTTGCGGCTTTGCGTGACTAATCTACTCGTTCAAGAATTGTTGCATACCCCTGTCCGACCCCGATGCACATCGTACAAAGTGCATATTTTCCATTCCTTCTTTGCAATTCCCGCGCAGCTGCTAAGATAATTCTTGCCCCCGACATCCCCAACGGGTGGCCGAGCGCAATCGCGCCGCCGTTGGGATTGAGGCGCGCATCGTCGTCGGCAAGGCCGAGTTGGCGGGTGCAGGCGAGGACTTGGGCGGCGAAGGCTTCGTTGAGTTCAATCACGTCCATCTGAGCGAGCGTTAGCCCGGCTTTTTCAAGGGCTTTGCGGCTTGCGCCAACAGGCCCGATGCCCATGATGCGCGGCTCCACGCCCACGACCGCCGAACTGGCGATGCGGGCAATCGGCTTCAAGTTGTTGTTTTTCAGGCCATTTTCCGAAGCAATGAGCAAAGCCGCCGCGCCGTCGTTGAGGCCAGAAGCATTGCCCGCTGTGACAGAGCCGTCTTTTTTGAAAGCGGGTTTGAGTTTTGCCAAAATCTCCAGCGTCGTGCCGGGTTTGATAAATTCGTCGTGCTCCATCAGCAGCGGCTCGCCTTTACCTTGTGGCACCGGCACGGGTGCGATTTCTTCAGCCAACATGCCGTTGCCACGGGCGCGGGTCGCTTTTTGCTGGCTCCAGAGGGCGAATTTGTCCTGGTCATCCCGGCTGATGCCGTACATCTCCACGAGATTTTCCGCCGTCATGCCCATCGCGTCGGTGCCGTACATTGCCTGCATCCGGGGATTAATGAAGCGCCAACCAAAACTCGAATCGTACATCTGCGCGTCGGTACCGAAGGGTTTGGCCGACTTGCTGACGACGTAAGGCCCGCGCGTCATGCCTTCCACGCCACCCGCGATAAAGAGGTCGCCATCGCCCGCCTGCACTGCACGACTGGCGTGAATCACCGCCGACATTCCGCTGGCGCACAGGCGATTGACGGTTTCGCCCGGCACAGTGTAGGGCAAACCCGCGAGCAAAAGCGCCATGCGCGCCACGTTGCGGTTGTCTTCGCCCGCTTGGTTGGCGCAACCGAGGATGACATCGGCCACCGCCGCCGCGTCGAGGTCGGGGTGACGTTCCATGAGTTTTTGAATGACGTGGGCGGCGAGGTCGTCGGTGCGGACGGGCGCGAGGCTACCGCCGAAATTGCCGATGGTGGTGCGGATACCGTCTATGAGGTAGGCTTGCATAGGTTGAAATTTGAAGCGCAAAAGAAGTGACACTTTTTCAAAAACCCCGCTTCGCTTTATCTTGGGGCGCAAAAAATACCCTTGTGCCATGTCAGAAAAAGCCTTACGCCTAATTGAAGAAAACAAAAAAAGCCGAGAAATCTCTCTCGACTTAAGTGATTTTGGTCTTAAACATTTACCTGTAGAACTTTCTGAATGTATCTGGCTATCAGAATTACGCATATGCGACAATAGAGAGTTGTCGGATTTGTCCCCTTTGTCCACATTGCAAAATCTCCAACTACTTGATGTTTCCGACACACAGGTTTCTGATTTGTCGCTTTTATCAGCGTTGCTAAACGTCCAATTACTATATGCTTCCTCTACTCAGGTTTCTGATTTGTCGCCTTTGTCAGCGTTGCTAAACTTACGAGAACTCTCCGTTTCTTCTACACAAATCAAGGATTTGTCACCCTTGTCAGTATTGCTAAACCTGCAAGAACTCTATGTTTCCTCTACTCAGGTTTCTGATTTGTCACCTTTGTCAGCATTACTAAACTTGCAAATACTTTATGTTTCCGACACACAGGTTTCAGACTTGTCACCTTTATCAACGTTACTAAATTTACAAGAACTCTCCGTTTCTTTCACACAAATCAGAGATTTGTCGCCTATACTTCCATTGATAAAAAAGGGGAAACGTGAGGTGGTGCGGTTTTGCCGGACAGTGAATAAGAGAGTTTTGAGTGGTTCAAGG
>CAYZVM010000059.1:0-4680 GCA_964481485.1 uncultured Saprospiraceae bacterium
GTGGGTACGAGAATGGTTGTCATGCTTGGAATGGTTTACGATGGTTTAGATTGTTTAGAGTGGTTTAGATGGTTTAGAAAAACGTAGGTTGATTTTTTTTCTAAACCATCTAAACCACTCTAAACCCTTCTTTTTCAATCTTGTTCGCGGTAATCCAATGGGTCAGCGATGGGTATGGCGGGTTGCTCGGCGGCATGGCCTTTTTCATTTTGTTGTTCGAGCGAAAGGCTGTCGGTGACGCTGGTTTCGAGCCAAACACTGCCCGATTTACGGAACACCTGAACGTGCAATCCGAATTCTTCTTCGAAGAGCCGCTCCACTTGCCACACGGGCATTTCCGCCTCGATGTTCAACTCGCCCTCGTGCTTCAAAGACGTCAATTCGGAGAGCGGGCAGGTGCGTTCCTGAATCATAAATTTGGCGTTGCTGCCTTTATACGCCCGGTGTGGGCGGGTAAAAAAAACGAGTTTCAGGTATGGAAATTCGTCGTTGAACACTTTTTGGAGTTCGGCAATGGTAACCGCCCCGGTGATATGTAGTTTCATAATGTGCAAATTTTGAAATCGGCTGCGATTGGTTTTGCAATTCAAATCTCTGCCGCAAAATTGGCGGGTGCAATCTGGAAGTGGGATGATCATCGTCATAGTCTCCAATGACCTTGGTGGCAAATATACCCCAAGCACCCCGATTTCTGGCAGGCGTGTGGCAAACAAATAGCCCGCATCAGCGCTTACGCCAGTGCGGGCATTGAACAAAAACCTCTGATTCTTTTTCGGATTTCTCCATAACAACTTGGTACAAAAGAACACACTCGGCGGCGGCTGGCAAATGACGCGGCTCATCGGGGCGGGTGATTTTGGGGCGCAAAAAGAAAGCGGCTACCCCACAATATGAGAGATAGCCGCTTTCCCGTCGATCGTGTGCCGTCCACCGAGTACCATTTTAAATCACCTCCACCCACCGTCCCGGCACCGTCGCCCGGATGCGATTGTCGTACATCGCCTCGCAGGCTACCGTCGGGAGGTAGTAGCGCCCGGCGTAGGCAGCGTTGAGTTGGATGCGATAGACGCGGGAATCAGGCTGATTTTGCCGGTAATAATTCGACAAATCAAAGTAGGTGTACACCCGGTCGTCGCGGATATCTTGGTAATCTGATGGCGAATTGACCACGCCATTCACACCACTCATGCGAGCATTCAAGATTTCCCAACCAGAAGGAAATGTTTGCGAGAGCGCCAAATCTTCAAATGGGAAACCGAACTGCGAGTTGCGTTTCACCGTCACTTCTGCCACAAAATCAGTGCCTTGCGTCAATTTTCCAATGTCAATCGGGTTGCCTTTCGGGTCGGTGTAGCGGATGCTCATGGCAATATTGCTGGCTGTCACGTTCTCCTCACCGACAACGGGTCGGGCATTGACGATGAGGCGGGCGTACATTTTGGCCGAGCCGTTGTTTTTCACCGCCACTTTGGTGCCTTCGCCGGTAAAATTCACCGTGCTGATGGGTTTGCTGCCGTCGCCGTTTTTGAAACTCCCGCCATTGATGCGATAGGCGAAAGACGTTCCCTCTTTGAAGTTTTTGGCCACATATTTTGACAAAGCCCGCAGCGAAGTGGCCAGGCTTTGCGTGTTCCAATACCAACCTTGCTCTTTGCCGAGTTCTGTGCAGACGAAATTCGCCATTGCTTGTGCGCGATTGACATCACCTATGGCCGTGTAAGTTTCCAGAATCAAAGCCCGGTCGCGAAGGTCACTGCCGTAGGTGTAGCCCGACCAATCGTACCGCCAGTCGTCGCGCCATTTGGTGGCGATGATTTCTTTGGCGGCTTCGGGTTTGCCGGATTGGGCATAAGCGGCGGCCAAAAGATACCCGCATTGGGAGTACATATCTTTTTTCTCGCGGAGGCGGTTCATGCCCGCGAGGTCGGGTTTGCCGGCCAATGCCAACGTATAGAGCCGATAGGCTTGGGTGAGGTCGTCGTGGTAATAATTTTGTCCGCCGCCGCCGCTCCATCGGTTGCTGGTAATTGTTTGATAGCCAACCCATTTTTCCAACATATTTGCCGGAATGGCATAGCCTTTATTTTTTGCTTCCAACAAAAAATGCCCCACGTATGTGCTGCTCCAATCGTTCAAGTCCGAGCCGCCCGGCCAGTATGAAAAGCCGCCGCCAGACTGTTGAAAATTGCGGAATTTTTCGATGGCAGCCGTCACATTTCTCGTGATTTCCTTTTTTTGTTTCTCCGAAAGTGGCGTGAGCAAATCCACATAAAGTTGCGGAAATGCCGCCGAAGTCGTTTGCTCCACGCAGCCGTGCGGATATTGAATCAAATACTCCAAATGTCGGCTCAGATTGATAGCGGGCAAGGCACTGACTTCCAGCACTGTCGAAGAGACATCGGTAAACTGGCCGGGGTCGAAACTTTGCGACCATTCCTGCCCCGGTTCGATGGTTCCTTCCCAAACGGTGGACACGACCGGGTTGGGATTCCTGACCAAAATTTCGATGTCCTGAGAGACCGATTCTCCCCCGCCCTGCGCCGTGATGCTGAATTTTGCAACGCCCGTTTTTTGGCCAACTTTCAAATCGAAATAAGTCATTTGCTCGCCGGGCTGATTGAAAGTCAACGAATTGGAGCCGCCATTCTGAACTGAGACGAGGCCGCTTTTTTCTTGCACCCGCACGGTCGCGTTTTTGACTTTATTTTCCATGGCAAAAACATCCACCGGCAATTTCAATGTTTCGCCCGGACCCAAAACACGCGGCAACGTCGGCAAAATCATCAGCGGTTTGCGCACGGGACAGGTTTTTTCGGCCATGCCATACGCGCCTTTTGAGCCGGAAGCCGGGGCAGAACAAACAAGCATCGCCCGCACCGAGCCGACGTAATTGTCGAGTTTCAAAGTGTGTTTTGCCGTCTTGCCTTTTTCCAAATAAAACGGCCCGACGTGGACGACGGCGGCTTTAAAACGGTTGACCTGCGCGGCGTTTTTTGCCTTTTGGTTGATGCCGTCGCCGCCCACCGAAAGGATGCGTTCGAGTTCCGCGCCATAAGCGCCGAGCACATAATCGTACATATCCCAGGTCTTCACGCCGAGTGCTTCGCGGGCATAAAAAGCATCCCAGGGGTTGGGCGTTTCAAAGCGCGTGAGGTCGAGCAAACCCTCGTCCACTATGGCGAGGGTGTAGGCGCAGGCTTTGCCCGAACTTTCGCTGACGCTGACGGTGAACGGCTCGCCGGGTTTCAAAACTTCCGGCATTTCCAACTTGGGCTGGAGGTGCGTTTGCGGGTTTTCGACGCTCACGGGCATCACGCCGTACATCCGAATCGGGAGGTCATTTTTCGTTTGCGCATGGGGCTGGAGCAGGCTGACGTGAGCATAAACGGTCGGGGCCATTTCTTCCGTCGTCTTGAATTTCAACAAGTTGTCGCCCGATTTGGCATCGAACCAAATGTGTTGTGCGACGCGTGTCCCATTTTCCAGCGTGAGCAAAATGCGCCCATTTTCGCTGGCCGGGACTTTGAGCGTGACTTCCTCTCCGACGGCGTATTTTTCTTTTTCAACGGTAAACGGCAACATCGCGGCGGCGTTGCGGCTCTTGATGTCGTCCAATTGGTCGGGGTAGCCGCTCCAGAAAAAATCACCGCCCGCGTGACCGCCTTCCGGGTCAACGGCGCGGACGAGGAAACGCCCCCAGTTGCCGGGTTTTACTTTCCATTTGGCAAGGCCACGCCCGTCGGTGGTCAATGTGGCTTTGTCCAGCGCGTTGACGTGGTTGGCGGAGTTGAATTGGGCGACGTTGGAAGAGCGGTCTTCGTCCCACCACCAGCGCCAGTCGCAGCGATAGAGGCCAACTTCGATTTTATGGTTGGCACGTGCACGGCCGTTTTTGTCCACGACGACAAACTGAATTTCACCCCCGTTCCGATCCATTTCTTTTGAACCCCAACGGTTTGTAGGCACCGACACGCCCACAAATTGATTGTATGGGAAAAAATCGAGCGCGAAATTGTCAACGCTGAAATCGCCACTTTTTTCAAAAGCACGAACTTGGAAGTTGGCAATGAGTTTGCCGGGAGCCTCGCTAACATCGCCGAGTTGAAGTGGGACATTGGCCTGCCCATTCTCATCAATATTTTTTTCAAAAAGCACTTGCACGTCGCTGTCAAAACTCCGCGCCGGGTCGTCGAACACAAAATCTTTGTGGCCCTTAAACTCAGTTTTGACTGCCCGCATTTTCAATTCGACTTTGGCTTTCAAATCTTTGGCGATGGCGCCGTGCAGCCATTTGACGGCGAGTTTGCCATTCAGGTCTTCGTCGTCGCCGCTCAGTTCTTTTTTGCCAAAATCAAGGTCAATCTTCAAACGGTTGGGTTTCACCGTTTCGATTTTCAGTTGTTTGGCAAACGTCGCACCGCCGATTTGCACTTTTGCCGTCCAATTGCCCGTCGGCGCATCGAGGCGGGTGGCGCAGTGGAGCGGGTACACGCCGTTGACGCTTCGGGTGGATACGGTGCGGAATTGCATCGCCCCGCGCGGGTCGGTGAGTTCGAGCGTGACCGGGTGACCTTCGGGCAAATTGCCTATTTTATCCTCCAAAACGAAGTTCAGAAAAATAGAATCGCCCGGTCGCCACACCCCGCGCTCGCCGTAGAGGTAGCCTTTCAAACCCCGTTG
>CAYZVM010000059.1:4780-26076 GCA_964481485.1 uncultured Saprospiraceae bacterium
CCGCTGGCATCGGTGCGGGCTTTGGTGATGGATTGGAGTTGGTAGGAATACAATTCCACGTCCACGCCGTTCACCGGCTCGGCGCTGTGGAGGTCGGTGACGGCCAGGAAAACGGAGTTGTCCTTGCCGCGTTTGGCGGTGATGCCGAGATCGCTGACGAAGACGTTGCGTTTTACGAAACGTTGGTAGTTGTAATACTCGCGGGCGCAGGGATTGTCGCGGTTGCTCCAGCTGTAGTCGCCTTCGTCGTCGCCGTACCATTCGTCTCCATAATCGTAAAAATAAATGCCGCGATAGCCGCCGAGGATGCTGGTGAGGTAGCCGTTGTCGTCCAGTTGGCCGAGGTGGGCCATGCCGTCTTCTTCGTTAGTGGTGGTTGGTTGTTGGTTGTTCATTCCGGTGCTTTCGGATGTTGTGCTGCAATTGTATGTAGTGTACCCGCGCCGGAAAGCAAACCGCACTTGATAAATCGCGCCGGGGTCTTGCTGCACGATGTCTTTGAGGTCGAGGGCGTAGCGTTGCCAAGCACTGGCGCTGGCCTCGGGGTTGAGGTCGCTGAGCGTGATTTTTTTCTGCAAAATGATTTTGCCGACGCGCTCCAGTTCGTAGTCGCCCTCGAGTTCGTTCATTTGCAAATACTGGAGAATGTTGGAGTTGTAAATTTTGAACACCTCCACATCTACGGCGCGGAGCCCAACTGCTTCAAATGGAAAAATGATGCCGCCGTCCGAATTTTGGGGAATGACCGCACCGCGCCCGACGAGGCGGACGGCGGGTTTCAAATCCTCAAAAACGAGCGGCCAATCGCTGCGCTCTTTCATGGAAGCCCCCGCCACGTTTTTGATACCCGCTTCCACCCGCAGGTTTTTTTCTCCAATAATGCGCGAACCGGGGTAGGCGCGCACAAAATTGCCATCCACCGCGAAGGTCAAATTGCCCGTGTAATCGTCGAGGCGAATGAGGCCGTTCAAATCTTGCGCGGCTGCGATGGGGTCGGAAAAATTGAGCAAAACGTGCGGCGTTTCTTTATGCACGACGACGGCACTGAGCACGACGAACTCGTCCAGCGCGGGCACCATCACTTCCATGTTGCCCTGTTTGTCCACGCCAATCGGCTCGCCCGACCATGAAAGTTCGACTTTCGAGCGGACGTTGGCGCGTTCGATGTCATTGATATAAAACTCGTGGATGCTATTATTTTCTTTGTGCACCCAGCCGATGCTGAGGGTTTTGTTGCCCTGTTTGGCGAGCAGCATTTTTTCTACCGGGGCATTGTCCAGCGGGTCGCTGGTGAGGATGTGGCCAGTGAGCTGCTGGATGCGGAGGTTGGAGGCATCCTGAGTGCGCAGCCCAAATGTGACGACCTCGAAGGAGAGTTCGCGCACGCTGAAATCAAACTCAAAGACTTTGGCCTCTTTCGGCACATCGTTGAAGAGTTTGCCGAGCGCGACGGTGCCTGTATATTTTTCCCCATAAGGCAGCGGCTCGGCAGGTTGTAGCAGGATGGTGCGGTCGTCCTCCCACACCGCGTCGCCGGGAATGGAAGGCGACACCGAGAAAAGGTTGGCCGCTACTTTTTGACCTACTTGGTCGCTTCCGACGGTGGGGTTGATGAAGCGGACGCGAATGGCATCGCTGCGCCCGATGGCGCCGCTCGTGTAGGCATACACATACTTCGAGATGGCGAGGTAGTAGGACTCGTTTTTGGTGAGTTTTTGGCAGGAATGGAGGAAAAAAGAGACAAAAAGCAAGGAGCAAACAGCAAGGAGAAATCGGTGCTTCCGCATGGTTGGGCAAAAGATGAAAAGGTGAACAAAAAACGGTTTGGGAATAGGTTTTTGGTGGGATAAATATAGGTGGTTCTATTCCTGAAAATGAAAGGATTGTGGCTGGTTTCTATTTTTCGTTTTGCTTGCCTTAACCTTGGTGCCGCCTCTCACATCAGCCACTTGCTCGCTCCTTTTATTTTGCTCAACAAATAAATGCACCCCACTGAAAGCAGCGCTACCAAAGCCCATTGCAACAAGGCTCCCAAAAAGGGATTGACCGGCTGGTTGAAAAAAACTTCGGAAGTGATGTGCCAACCGAGATAGCCGTTTTTCAAAATATCAAGTACCAAAACGTGGATGAAATAGATGCCGAAACTGAGTGCCGCAAAACGGTGCGCCGCCGCGTCGAGCCGAGGGTGCCGCGCAGCAAAAGCCGCCCAGTCAAATTCTTTCAGCCATGTGAACAGCGCCATCGTCATCAGCACCACGTTGGGGCTGAAATAGATAAAGAGTTTTTCGTCGTACTTCCCGGCGCGCAACGACAGCCACCAAGTGCCGAGTGCCGTGACCACAGGCATAAGCAAAGCCAGGCCGTACAAATTTTTTTTCCACGGCTGTGGCAGCGAATACGCGCTGAGATAATAGCCCAGCACATAAAACCCGATGTAGCCGAGCCACCCGATGTACTCGACCACAAAAAAACCCGGCAGCAGGTGTTGAATAGCGGTGATGCTGAACCCCAACACCAAAAAATATTCGATGTCGCTGCGGCGGGCATTTTGGATGAAAATACGGAAAGTGGGCGTGAGCAGGTACATGCCCATTATCATCGGGATGAACCACAAATGGTAATAGATCTCTCCAAAAATTATTTGCTCAAACAAATTCGCGGCACTCGGAAATTCGCCGCCGCCAAAAGAGCCGCGATACTGGTAAATGAGATACACCAATGCCCAAAAAGCAAACGGCAAAAAAACACGGCGGACGCGCTTGCGAAGAAACTGAGCGGGCGATTCTGTGCGAGCGGGGTTCAGAAACACGCTGCCGCTTATCAATATAAAAAACGGTGTGGCCCATCGTACCAAGCTGCAATAAACGTTGGCTGTCCACCACCGGATGTCAAGATGTGCAGATGGGTCAAATTGATGCAAGTAAGTGCCGGTGGAGTGTATTAAGATGACAGCGAGGGCAGCAAATGAACGGATGTAGTTGCTGGAAAGGCGCTTCGAGGTTATTGTGCTGGAAACTGTGTCTGACATACTGCGCCGCAAAGGAAGGGCACATTCCGCATATATCTGTCAGTTTTGAGGAATTTGGGGTCGCACATTTGGCCGTTCCACACAATAGCAGGAATTTCGTGCGCAAATGCTATAACAAAGTTTTTATGAAGAAATTGCTACTGCCTTTGATGTGCGGCGCACTGCTGCTGCTGCCATCGTTGAGTTCCGCCCAAATCCCGGCGGAAAAAATTGATCCATTGCTCTTGCAGCGCATGAATGTCGCGCCCGACGAGTATCAAGGAGTCGTCATTGACTTGGCCGACCAAGAGGATGCTGGTGCCATGTTGGCCGAGTTTGAGGCCAACCGAACTCCCTTGCGCGCCCGCTCTTATGAAGTGATTACTCGTTTGCAGGCGAAAGCCGCAGCGACCCAACCGGCTCTCATCAGCCGCCTCCAACAACTCGATGGTGCCGACGCATCCACCATTTACCCGGTCTGGATAACCAATTCCATTTTTGTGATGGTCAAAAAATCTGCCATCGAGCGCATGGCTGAATGGCCAGAAGTAGGTGTGTTGTTTTGGAACTCGCCCGTAGAAATGGAGAGTTTCGTCAGCAAAAAAGTGGCCGCCGCACCCGTACCCAATGGCTCCGAACCCGGCCTGCGCGCCATCAAAGCACCCTTCATGTGGAGTTTGGGCTACACCGGCTATGGCCGCAAGGCATTGGTGATAGACACCGGCGACGACGGCGAACACCCGGCTTTGGTGGACAACTTTTGGGGGCATCAGGTACCGGTGCAGCAAGCTTGGAACGGCAGCAAATACCCCGAAGACTGCGGCGACCACGGCACGCACGTCACCGGCAGCTTGTGTGGCCTCGACCGCCTCACCAACGACACAATAGGCGTAGCGTTCAATGCTCAATGGATGGGCGGCCCTATGTCGTTCCCAATTGGCAGCGATTTGGGCTGCCAGTCCGCTTTTACACAAACGGTTTTTGCCAACACGGCCTCCATGCAATGGGCCATCAACCCGGACGGAGATGCAGCCACAATAACTGACCAACCAGATGTTATCAACTGCTCTTGGAAATCGGGCAACTTCGGCTGCGGCATGACACAAGCAATCAACCTGCTCAATGCTGTAGAAGCCGCTGGCATAGCTGTAGTGTTTGCCCAGGGGAACGACGGCCCAGGTGCCGGCACCGTCACTTCGGGCGGCGCGATGAACATGGGTTTGGTCAACACTTTTTCAGTAGGTGCCGTGAACGGTGCCAACGCCAATTTCCCTATTGCCAGCTTTTCGAGCCGAGGCCCCAGCCCTTGCGGCGGCACAGGCTCCCTGAGCATCAAACCGGAAGTATGCGCTCCCGGCGTCGGTGTGCGCTCTGCCAGACCCGGCGGCACTTACCAATCCAACGACGGCACATCTATGGCCGCACCTCATGCGGCGGGCGCTATCGTGCTGCTGCGGGAGGCTTTCCCCGAACTGTCGGGCATCGAACTAAAAATGGCGCTTTACAATACGGCCAAAGACTTGGGTGCCGCAGGCGAGGACAATGCCCACGGGATGGGTATGATTGACTTGCAAGCTGCCTACAACTATTTGATAAATGAAGGAAATGTACCCGTGCCACCGGTGTCTTCGGAGCGCGACATACTTGTGGTGAACACAAAAGTTGACGGTGCTTGCAATGGGCCGGTCGTGCCGACAATTACCATAGAAAATGCCAGCAAACAAACTGTCACTAGTTTCCAAATCATGTACGGCATAGAGAATGGCACACAATTGACACATGACTGGACGGGCAATTTGTTGCCCAACACGTTCACGACAGTGACGTTGCCCGGAATCCAGGGAGTAGCGGCGGGCTCGTATGTGTTTGTAACGGAGTTGTCCAATCCCAACGGCCAGCCCGACCCACGCCCGCTGAACAACCGCTTTAAACGCCCGTTCGTATTGGCCGACGATGATTACCCAACTGCAGCAGTGGCAGCCCAACAAGCAGTGCCGGTTTGCACCAGCAGCCGGGTATTGTTGGAATACACCGGCACACTTGAACCCAATGAAATAGTGCAATGGTACAACTTTCCCGTGTTGGGCGGAGCCATTGCCACCGGCAACACTTATCTCACTCCCCCGGTCAATCAAAGCACGGAGTATTACGTCAGCAAAGCTGCCGTTTATCAGGGTGGCAAACTCGAACTCCCGGCTGGCGGCAACAACAATAACAGCATCGGTGGCGCATTAGAATTCAACGCCGATGTGCCATTTTTGCTGAAATCGGTCAAGATTTATGCTGACCAGACGGGCGGGCGGACTATCAAACTGTTTGACAATGCAGGCACCGCCATCTCGACCAAAAATGTATCCATCATCCAAACAGGGGAGCAAAGAATCGCCCTCAATTTCAACGTCCCCGCTGGCAGTGGGTTCCAGCTGTCCGCCACCGCTGGCAACCCGCTGAAACACACCTCCACGCAGCCGGGCTATCCGCACCAAATACCGGGCGTTTTGAACGTTTACAGCGCAAGGACACCGGGCGGGCTACCCTCCAACTTTTTTTACTACTACTTTTTCGATTGGGAAATCGAGGTGCCATCCGTGTGCGGGCGCAGACCAGTGCCTGTGGAGGTCGGCAATCTCTCAGCACCCACTGTGACTTTCAGTGCATCCTCCGACACCACCTATCTTTCAAGTGGCGGCACAGTCAGTTTTAGCGACCAAACTGCCAATGCTGTTTCGTGGTACTGGGACTTCGGCAACGGACTGACCAGCACCGATGCCAATCCCAGCACCGCTTACACCCAAACTGGCATCTACACGGTGCGGCTCTTGGCCAGCACTGCCGATGGCTGCTCCAACGCGACAGAAAAAAACATCGTGGTACTGCAAACCGTGTCCGCGCCTGACCCGAAATTGGCCGACGAAAAAGTGCTGATGTTCCCCAACCCGGCTACCGACGAACTCATGTTGGGATTCCTGAATGGAGCGCCCAAAGGACTGGATGTCAGCCTCAATGACTTGTTGGGCAGGAATATCCAGATGTTGAACAATGCCGTGTATTCGGGCGAGAGCGTCCGTTTGGATGTCAGTGCTCTGCCGCCGGGTGTTTATATCGTCCAGCTGCGGGCAGAAGGCTCTTTGTATTGGAGCGGAAAATTTGTGAAAAACTGAGCATTTCCGCAGTTTTTGAAGCAAAATTAAAAACCAGCGAGGGGGCGATTTGAAACCGCCCCCTCGCTTTTTTTATGTTTAACGCAAAGTGGTTTTGAACAAAAGGTTGTGTGCAAATTGACTGAAAACCAAGTCTCTACTAAACTATCTAAACTTTCTAAACCACTCTAAACCGATTCTATCACTCGCGTTTCTCCATCAAAAAATGATAAGGTCCCGGTAGGTGATGGATAAATATCTTCGTCTCGTCGGTCTCCGGGTATTGTTGGAAATACGCCGCATCGGGCATCAGCACAATCATGGTGCCGGTGCGCACATAATGATTGCTGTCGAAGTACTTGGGCGGTTTGAACTCCGGCAACGTCTTTTTCACCTCTTTTGAGAGCATTTTGCCCAAATATTTCTGATACCGGCACTGCGCTTTGAGCGAGGGTTTGGTCATGTTCTTATACACCCTTTTCAATACTAAATTTTTGGGAAAACCTTGTTTTTTGATAACCGCTTTGGCGTTTTTGAAGGGGTTGATATTGTTGTAATCATTCACTGTTTGCACAGAAAACGGTACCTCGGGTACCCAGTCCGCTGCGTTCACCACATTGAAAGCCCAGCCGTAGCCGGTCACGTTTTCGTAGTCGTAAGCATAGTAGAGATTGCCGGGTTTTGGCGCAGCCCCACAATACGTTTTGAACCGGATGTCGTGCGGCAGTTTGCCGTCTTTTTGCAAATAAAGCAGGTGCGATGTGAGCAAATAAGTAATCGCCCCGCCCTGACTGTGTCCCGTGAGTATGATGTCACGCACCCCCTCGCGGTAGGCCGCGTTTATTTTTTCCACAATATCGCCTTGCAAACAGCCCATTGCCACGAGCCAGCCGACATGAACGGCAGCGCGAGGGTTTTCGGCGAGTTTGTAATTGAAAGTAAATGAGTTGGAAATCTGGATGCTGCCCGTGGCCGGCACCATCGCGGCGTAAAAATTTGCCAGCCAACTGACCGGCTCCAAAGTGGTGCCGCGTATGCTGACGATCGCGCGCCCGTCGCTGTTGCGCCAAAAGTCCCATTTGTTTTCGAGGCCGACGGTGGGCGAGCGATACACGATTTTGTAGCCAGTTGGTTCCGGGAGTTTCACATTGGCAGAAGTCCACGGCGTGTCCACCACGCGGGCAGCGATGCGGAGCATGTCCAGCGATTCGGCCTTGTCGAAACCCGGCTGGAGTTTTTGGGCCGTGAGTGAGGGGGTGAGGAAGAGGAAAGCGGCCAAGAGGAATTGCCCTGCGAATATGCAGAAGGGCTTGACCTTGCGGGTCAAATTGACTGTGCGCATGAGGAAGTTTGTTTTGTTTGAATTGTAATTGTGCTATAAAATCAAGGTTTTGAAACCCGTATTTTATCTATCCGCCGGTTGTCCATCACGGTTACTTCCAAAGTCAGCCCTTGCCAGTTCAACTTATCGCCGACATCCGGAATCCGGTGCAGTTCGTTGGTCAAAAAGCCACCGATAGTGTTGAATTCCAGATTGTCGTCTTTCACATTTTCAAGGTCGAAATAACGGACAAACTCGAAAAATGGATATTGGCCATCTACGTCCCAAATATCCGCGCCTTGAGGCGTGATTTCATATTCTTCATGTTGCGATTCCCGCACATCGCCCACCAAGGCATCCATGATGTCGTCCATCGTTATCATGCCTTGCACAGACCCATATTCGTCGAGCGCTAATGCGTAATGGGTCTTGTTTTCTTTAAATTTTTCCAGCAATTTGTACGCCGTGGTCGTCAATGGCACATAAAGCGGCTGCTGGATATATTTTGACAAATCAAAAGCCTCGCCCCGGCTGTGCGCAAACAACTCGCGGACGAAAACGATGCCTTTGATGTTGTCCAATTCATTGTCGGCCACCGGATACACCGAGTGCATTTCTTTGGCCACGTTTTGCTTGACAGTCTCAAAATCGTCTTTTACATCAAGCCAAACCAAGTCGCTGCGGTGCGTCATCAACGCCCCCACTTTGCGGTCGCCCATCGCAAAAGCACGCTCTACGATGTCCTGCTCTATTTTTTGGATTTCGCCGCTCGCCGTGCTGTCTTGAATAATGGACTTGATTTCTTCCTCTGTCACGATGCCGTCCATGTCCGTCCGGATACCCAGCAGTTTCAATAAAATATCATTTGATTTGGTCAGCAGCCATACAAACGGCGCGGTCAGTGCGGACACCAGCGACATGGGCCGCGCCACCACCGACGAAATCGTCTCCGGGTAGGTGAGGCCGATGCGCTTGGGCAACAATTCGCCCAGCACGATGGAAAGATAAGTAATGCAAATCAGCACTGCCGCCACAGAGAGTGTGCCGGCGTAAGGCCGCAAAAATGCTACCTGCTCGATGACGGCCTGCACGTCGTTGGTGATGTTTTCGCCGCTGTAAATGCCGAGCAAAATGCCGATGAGCGTGATGCCGATTTGTACGGTGGACAAAAACTTGTTGGGCGCGTTGGCCAGTTCGAGGGCTTTGGCCGCACCTTTGTTGCCCTTTTTGGCACTGTTTTCCAATTTGAATTTCCGCGACGACACGAGCGCAATTTCTGACATGGAAAAAATGCCGTTGATAAGCGTGAGCAGGAGGATGATGAAAATTTCCATACGGAGAGCTGCTTGTTCTTTTCAAATAACTTGGAAAACTTCGGAGTGTTTGCCGAAACTGCTACTGGTTCCTAAATCGGCTTTCATAAAAATCCACCACCCGCTCGTCCGTGATAACATCCTGTGGGCGAATACGTTGGCGCAGCACGATGCCTTCCAATGTGCGGCAACGGCTGAGCGCCACATACAATTGGCCATGCTCGAACGCACCGCCGCCGAGGTCAATCAGCACCCGGTCGAAGGTTTTTCCCTGGCTCTTGTGGATGGTAATCGCCCAAGCTAATTTGAGCGGATATTGGATGAACGAGCCTACCGTCTCCGTTTCGATGCCGCCCGTCGGGCCGCCTTTGTAGCGGATGATTTCCCATTCGGATTTCGGCACTTCGATTTTGCGCTTTTTGCCGCCGTGTTCCTCCGTTTGCACGATGATTGTTTCTTTGCCCAATTCGATGATTTTGCCAATCGTGCCGTTCACAAACTGGCGTTGTTCCAAGTCGTTGCGCACAAACATGACTTGCGCCCCTTTTTTCAGCCGCAACGCCGATTCGGTCGGGTAGAGTTTGGAGTCAAATTGGCCTTTCACTTCAGCGAGAAATTCAAGTTCTTTTTCCGCGAGCAACGACAGTTCGCGCTGATTGATGCTGTCCGCCGTGTTGTTGCGGGAGCAAAGTGTGATGTAGCCGTCGGTTTCTTTAAAATCAGGCACATGGCGCTCGTTCAAATCTTCGAGGTCGTCGTGGTCAACTTCGTTGACCCGCACGGCCTCCAGCAGCCGGAGAAAATGCCGCGATTCCTGGCGATAGACTTTGCGCAACTCCAACATTTCCAATTGAAAATCAGGCTCGCTGAAAATTTTTGCCGAAAAAAAATACGGCGTTTCGTAGTAGTCTTGAAAATACGCGGCCTCGACGGGGTCGCGCGTCACCACTGGCGGCAGTTGGAACAAGTCGCCGAAAAACACCACCTGCACCCCGCCGAACGGGCGGAAATTCTCGCGGTTCACGCGCAGAAACTTGTCCATGCCGTCGAGCATATCGGCGCGCACCATCGAAATTTCGTCAATGATGAGGACCTCCAAGTTTTTGTACATCCGCAGCAGGTCTTTGCGCGACACCTTTTGCCCGGCCTCGGAAGCCGTGATGATGCGCGGCGGAAACCCAAAAAACGAGTGTATCGTCTGCCCTTGCACGTTGAGCGCGGCCACACCCGTGGGGGCGAGCACGGCGCATTTTTTCTTTGTCGTGTTGCGGAAAAGTTGGAGCAGGGTGCTTTTGCCCGTGCCGGCCTTGCCCGTGATGAAGAGGCTGGCAGGTGTTTTTTCCAGCGCATCGAGGGCGTATCGGAAGTCGTCGTTGAGTTGGAGCGGCGGTTGGTCGAGCATAGGGCAAAGATGGGGAAAGTTGGCGTTCTATCGAACCCTGCCGCTCCAATTCGACTCCACCGATTCCACCACTTTCAACTGTCTTTTGTGCTCCAAATGCAGCCGAAGGGCCAACAGCGCCGCCGCCTCGGCTGCGCCTTTTTGGCTTTCCATGAGTTTTTCGGGCGAATAATAGTGCTGCACAAAATGCGTGTCGAAATCGGCAGAAACAAAAGCCGGATGATCGAGCACAAACCGGCCGAATGGCAGAGTAGTCGCCACACCTTCCACCTCGTAATCCGCGATGGCTTCTTTCATTTTCTGAATTGCTTCGGTGCGGTTGGCAGCGTGGACGACGAGTTTGGCGAGCATCGGGTCGTAATAAATCGGCACCTCCATGCCTTCTTCGTAGCCGCCGTCCACACGGATGCCAGAGCCGGCGGGGATACGATATTTTTCCAATGTCCCGACAGAGGGCAGGAAGTTGTTCAACGGGTCTTCGGCATACACGCGCAGCTCGAGCGCGTGGCCGATTATTTTCAAATCTTCTTGCGCGAAAGGCAGTTTTTCGCCGCGTGCCACGCGGATTTGCAATTCCACCAAGTCGAGGCCGGTGATCATTTCCGTCACCGGATGCTCCACTTGGAGGCGGGTGTTCATTTCCAAAAAATAAAAATTGCGCTCGGCATCCACGAGGAATTCGACCGTGCCTGCCCCGACGTAATCGCAGGCTTTGGCGACGCGGACGGCGGCCTCGCCCATAGCGCGGCGCAGTTCGGGCGTGAGGATGGCCGAGGGCGCTTCTTCCACTACTTTCTGGTGTCGGCGCTGGATACTGCACTCACGCTCAAAGAGATAGGTGATATTGCCGTGCGTGTCGCCCATGACTTGCACTTCTATGTGGCGCGGGCCGGTGACGTATTTTTCGATAAAAACCGAGCCGTCGCCGAAGGCTGATACGGCCTCCGAAATAGCGCGTTCCATCTGCTCTTTCAATTCTCCCTCTCGCTCCACGATGCGCATCCCCTTGCCGCCCCCGCCGGCGGAGGCTTTTATCAAAATCGGATAGCCCACGCGCCGCCCGATTTCTTTTGCCATTTCCACGTCCGTGATGGCTTCCTCGATGCCCGGCACCATCGGCACGTCGAATTTTTTGGCAGCTTCTTTGGCGGCGAGTTTGCTGCCCATCACCTCGATGCTGTGTGGACGCGGGCCGATGAAAGTGATGCCCGCATCTTCCACCTTTTGGGCGAAAACGGCATTTTCGCTCAAAAAGCCGTAGCCAGGGTGGATGCCGTCCACGCCAAGTTCTTTTGCAAATTCGATGATTTTTTCTCCTTTCAAATAACTCTGCGCGGAAGGAGCCGGGCCGAGCAACACGGCTTCGTCGGCAAAACGGACGTGCGGCGCGTTGCGGTCGGCTTCGGAGTAAACGGCGACGGTGCGGATGCCCATGCGGCGGGCGGTGCGCATGATGCGGAGGGCGATTTCGCCTCTGTTGGCGACGAGGATTTTTTGCATAAAATGGTTTCAGTATGTAGTTTTCGGCCTAATTATCTATCAAGTGTTATGCGTGAAAACAACTCTTTTTCTCTTCAAAAAAATCTCTTGACGGTCTTCGGCAGTTTTGTCCTGGTTTTTATTGCAATTGACAAAATCGCGGCTTTTTATGCGCCGATTGATTTGACAACCGGTTTTTGGGCGGCCTCCATAGTGACTGTCGGCGCTTTGCTTGTTTTGGAAATATTGGTGTTTAAGCAAACCCTAAAAGGCGCATTTCGTTTTCTGGGTTTTGGGCGACCTGACAGGCGGACGTTCCTGCTGACTGCACTAATCGGCTTGTTCGCCCTCCTCTTTTTCCCCATTTTTTCCGCTATAACGGGCGCATCCTTTTCTGTTCCAGACAACTGGCTTTGGAAACTTTCCGGCATCGTCGCTATTCACGGCATCGCCGAAGAGGTGCTGTTTCGCGGTTTTTTGTTTCATCATTTGCGCACTGGCCGGACGTTCGACCGGGCGGCTTTTCTTGCCTTATTGGTATTTGCCATCGCCCACGTTTACCTGTTCACCTATATGTCCGTGCCGGTGGCTTTGTTTGCGACTTTGCTTTCATTGGCTTCTGCTTACCCGTTCGCTTATTTGTTTGAGCGGGGCAATAATACTATTTGGGCGCCGGCTTTGTTGCACACCATCATTCATTCCGTTACTTTTTTCAACATTTCCGAGCCGCACGGCATGGCAGCTGGTATAGCGTGGATGACGGTTTGGATGATTGCGGTTTTGATGATGTATATTTTCCGAAAAAAACTGTTCGAGGCTGGAACGTAACGCCGACAGTCTGTCGGTGACTCCAAGCGAGACCGACAGGCTATCGGCGTTACGAGTGCAGCGTCCGGAACGCTAGCACCGTGCTCACCAAAGCCAGCACCGCGCCCGTCAGCATGGCCGCGCCGGGAAAATAAACCGGCGCCGACGAAGCCGTAAAATAGGAAAACAAACCCGTCATCAACGGCGGGCCGACGATAGCTGTCGCGCTCACCAAACTCGTGAGGCCGCCCTGCAGCTCGCCTTGTTCGTTGGGCGGCACTTGGGTGGAAATGATACCCTGCAACGCCGGCCCCGCGATGCCGCCCAGACAATATGGGATGCAAAAAGCAAACATCATCCACGACTGCGTGGCGAATGCAAACAACACCAAACCAATAGTATAGAACCCTAATCCGACATATACGCTGCGTTCTTGACCCAATTTTGGGATGATGATTCGTATCAAGCCCGCCTGCACGATGGCACTCACGATGCCCACAAAGCCGAGCGAATAGCCCACCATCGCTTCGTCCCATTTGAATTTTTCCATCGTGTAATACGACCAAACACCTTGCACCGCATGAGACGCGATATAAAGCAGGATCAGCGAAATAATGAGGCCGCTGATGACCGGGTATTTGCGCAACTGGAGCAGGGTGCCCACGGGGTTGGCGCGGCGCCAATCAAAGGCGCGGCGGTTCTCCTTTTTGAGCGATTCGGGCAGGATGAAATAGCCGTAAAGCCAGTTGAGCAAAGCCAGTGCGGCGGCGGCCATGAACGGCACCCGCGACCCGAATTGCCCGAGCAAACCGCCCAACATCGGCCCGATGATGAAGCCCAGCCCGAACGCCGCGCCTATCATGCCGAAATTCTGCGCCCGTTTTTCGGGTGTGCTCACATCGGCGATATAAGCAGCCCCTGCCGTGAAACTGCTCCCCAAAATACCCGCCAAAATACGCCCGACAAACAACCAGCCGATATTCGGCGCCAGTGCCAATAGGATATAATCCAGCCCAAAACCAAACAGCGAAAACAGCAGCACCGGCCTCCGCCCGTACCGGTCGCTCAATCCGCCGAGAATCGGGGCGCACAAAAACTGCATGAACGCATACGCAAACATGAGCCAACCGCCCACGAGCGAGGCGTGGCTCAAGTCCTTGCCCGTCAGTTCGATGATGAGCTTGGGCAGCACCGGGATGATGATGCCAAAACCGATGACGTCAATGAGCAACGTGATAAAGATGAAGCCGACGGCGGCGGAGCGATTTTGAAACATTGAAGATGGGCGGGCTAAGTTTATTTTTGGCGCTTCATGGCTGCGTTTATTATGCTCTCGTCGGAAGTGGCATAAGAAGTAAGCCAAATGGCGACGACCGCCTCTGCCAGCCAAAAAATCCAAAGAAAGACACCGTTCACCATCGCTCCTTCTGTCAAGCCCCAAGTTCCGAACTCGCTTATTCGGGTGGCCATAGCCAACATCTGACCAGGATTGGTCAAGAGCGGGAGCGTTTCGGCTATCGAAATGTTGCTGACAAGAAATTTGATTCCCAAAAGTTCATAGTCTCTGCTGACATTTTCAACTAAATTGAGCCAAACAGCCCATGCAACATAGAGTATAACCGCTCCGGCCAGCAGCCCCAAGAGTGAAATGGTTTTTTTTGACCAATTCAAATTGGCTTTTTTCGCTTCAACCGCCACCAAAACCCCTCCAAAATAACTCAATGTCAACGGTAGGAGGGCACCGACAAATAAAAGCGGAGTATACCAATGAATATACGCATACATGACCCCAAACAGCGGCAGAGCAAGGGTCAATTTGACAATACCAATAAGGAGGCCGAGCTTGGAGGCTTTGAAGACGGGAGGGGTAGTGTTTTCAGCCATTGCGAAAAAGGAGTTGAAAAATGTTAAAGTTTTAAAATACAGAGCAACCGCTTTTCAGATTTATATTGTGAAAAACAAAGCCAAAAATCCTTTCGGCTTTGCTGTCAAGGCGTATTTTTTTCGCAAATAGCCCCTGCCATTAACTCAAAAACCCGTTTTGTTTTGGCGCAATCGAAAGCCGTTCCCTCAATCTCCCGCACCCACCGGATACCCCATATCGCATTGGTCAAGAACACCTCGTCGGCACTCAAAAGGCGGGCGAAAGTAGCGGGTTTTTCCTGCACAGCATACCCATTGGCCTTTGTTAAGAAAAGCAATAATTCCCGCATCACTCCGGTTACACATCCGTCCGCAAGCGGCGGGGTGCAGAGGGTTTCATTTTCAAACCAAAACACATTGCTGCTCGTCGCCTCGCACACGCGGTCGCCAGCATTCAAAATGACCGCGTCGTCCCAACCTTTTTCGCGGGCCTCCTGTGCCGCTGCCACATAACGTGCCGCATTCAGGGTTTTTAATCCCGACAATGTATCCACCGGAAGCCTCACCGACTCACAAAGACCTATTTTGACTCCGTTGAAATCCCATTCAAAAACACCCGATTCCAGCGCCACAACGGTGATGAGGAATTGGGGAGCGTCGTTTTCGGGCAAATAAAGACCGCCCGCACTGCGCCAAACAGTAAGCCGGACACGGGCGTTTTTCGGCGCCGTTTTCAGGATTTCATTTTCAAAAAAAACTGCCGACCACTGCGCCGGAATGGAATAGCGCATTGCCCGCAAACCATGTGAAAGCCGCGCCCAATGTGCCGCCATGAGCGGAATTTTCCCCTCAAAAACCCGAATCGTCTCGAACAAAGCGTCGCCATAAAAAAGGCCTCGCTGCGCGAGGGCAAGCCCGTCGGGAAGTTCTTTGACCAACTGTGTATTCAAATTAAGCATTGAGTGCTTGGGTGTTTGAGTGCTTGATTGTTTGAGTGCTTGCAGGGATTTCAAAGAGGCTTCTACTCAAACACTCCCACACTCAAATACTCAAGCACTCATTATCTGATTTTTTCACTTCTCTAATCTTTCACACACATGATTCGATTTTCTTTAATCATCCTTCGACCGTTCGGCATCGCCTCCGTGTTGTGCCTTTTGTTGTCCACCATCTCGCAAGCCCAAAACGCGGGGAACGTGGCAAATTGGCTGGAAAGTTACCGCTCGTCTGGCGGCTTTTTGCCGGTGCAAACTTTGAATATTTCGCAGGAACGAAGCGATTTTCAAAATGTGGTGGACAAAGCCACCATCCTCCAGCCCGACCAAGCTGCCCTTGAAGACCTCCTCGAAACCGCCCCATTGACCTTAACTTTCACTGTTCCAAACGCTTATGGAGAAAAATTTGAACTCGAACTTGTAAAAGTTGATTTGCTCGCAGAGGGTTTTGCGCTTGGCACATTGGGCGTAAATGCGCAAGAAAATGTGTCCTACCAACCTGGCCTCCACTACCGGGGCATCGTGCGCGGCAATCCCAATTCGCTGGCTGCCGTCAGTATTTTCGACGACGGTGTCATGGCCATGATAACCGACGGGGCCAGTTCTTACGAACTTGGCAAATTGGAAGATGGCACCGACCAGCACATCCTGTATCAGAAAAAAGATTTGAAAGCCGATTCGCCGTTCACCTGTTTTGCCGACGAAAATGCCGTGCCTGCTGAAACGGAGGATGAAGTTGGCGCGGGCGACCGCGGTGTGGGTTGCAAAACCGTGCAGGTGTATTTTGAGTGCGATTACAAACTTTTCACCGACAAAGGCTCCAGCACGACGAACGTAACCAACTATGTCACAGGGCTTTTCAACCAAGTATCGACCCTCTATGCCAACGAAAACGTGGGCATCGCCATCTCCCAAATTTACGTCTGGACATCGCCCGACCCCTACCAAGGATACAACAGCACAAGTTCGGTGCTGAACGTATTTCGTTCCACGCGCGGCACTAATTTCAACGGCAACTTGGCACACCTCCTTTCCACGCGCAACCTCGGCGGCGGCATCGCCTACCTCGACGTGATTTGTTTCAAAAATTATGCGTTCGGCGTGAGCGCCATCAGCGCGTCGTACCAAAATGTGCCGACCTATTCTTGGGCGGTGGAGGTAGTGACGCACGAATTGGGGCACAACCTCGGCTCTTGGCACACCCAATCGTGCAACTGGCCCGGCGGCGCGCTCGATAATTGCTACACCACTGAAGGCGGCTGCTCGCCCGGCCCGCCGCCCTCGAATGGCGGCACCATCATGAGCTACTGCCACCTGACGGGCTACGGCATCAATTTCAACAACGGTTTTGGCTCCCTGCCGGGAAATCGCATCCGCGACAAGGTGCTGGCCGCCACTTGCCTCCCGTCCTCTGGCGCAGTACCGACCGGGCTGAACACTTCCAACATCACCAATACCTCAGCCACTTTGTCGTGGGGCGGTGTCTCTGGCGCGACGAACTATACCGTCCAATACAAAACCAGCACCTCGTCCACTTGGATTACCGCGGGCAACACCACTTCCGCCAATTACAACCTGACGGGGCTCACTGCCAACACCGCTTACAACTGGAAAGTAAAAACGGACTGCTCCAACTATTCTGCTACTGCCAACTTCAACACCACCAATGGCGGCGGCGGCACTACCTGCAATCCGCCGACCAACCTGACAACCACCAATATCACCACCTCCTCTGCAAAACTCAATTGGGGCACCGTGAGCGGGGCATCAAACTATACCGTCCAATACAAAAAAGCCAACCTGTCATCTTGGTCAACGGCTGGCACCACTGCTTCCAACACATACACCCTCAGCAGTTTGAGTGCGGCAACCGCCTACAACTGGCGTGTGAAAGCCAATTGCTCCACCAACTACTCGAGCACAGCAACCTTCACGACGCTGAGCGGCGGAGGGGGAGGCGGCGGTGGTTGCGCTCCGCCCACCACGTTGACCAACGTCAGCGTAGCGGCCAGGTCAGCAGTCATCGCGTGGTCGGCGGTGACCGGAGCGAGCAGTTACACCTTGCAGATAAAGTACGCATCTTCAAACACTTGGTACACACTCGGCACAGTACCGGTGACGCAGGTGACCATCACCGGATTGCAGCCGTCCACTTCCTATCATTGGCGGGTGCGGCCCAGCTGTTCCAGCACTTATTCCGCCTCCAAATTGCTCACTACCCCCGCAGGATTGCAGGCAGAGGGGCCAGTAGAATCACTGCCAAACCCCGCGCTCGTTTTCTTCCAACTCTACCCAAACCCCGTGTCTGATTTTCTCAACCTGCAATACACGGGCGACATCCTACCCAATACCGAAATTTTCGTGACAGATGTGGCCGGGCGCACCGTGCTGCGGCAGTCTTTGACACAAGAACAGCAATTGCTCGACGTGTCGCGGTTACAATCCGGCATCTACATCTTGTCTCTGATGGAGGGAGAAAAACGGATGCAGACGGAGCGATTCGTGAAAATGTAGCCTGGCTGTACCCTCCATTTTTTTGAAAAAAGCCGCTTGTGACTCATTTCACGAGCGGCTTTTTTTATTCAAAACAATTCGCCTCGGAGGATCTGTTTTTGTTTAAAAATAACTTTTTTGAACATCATATTGAACACAAGGGGGCAGACGTTATGTTTGTCCTGCCTCCCAAACCCACTGCTCACGACCGTATTTTGAAGCAATCAAATCTTATTCGCCAAAAAATGACCTACTTTCCGTTGCCCTTACGGCAGTTGCTTTTTCTCTTGTCCATCCTTCCCGTTTTTGTGCAAGCCCAAACAGCCACTGCCGAAAAACCCGACTGCCCAGATGTAGCCGTTCAGCCAATATTGCTCGTTTTTTCAGGTTCAGATTGGTGCCAACCCTGCGTCCGTTTTGAAAAACAGGTACTCTCCGACAGCACATTTCAGGCTTACGCATCCGAACATTTGACCGTGCAAAAAGCCGATTTCCCGCAGCGGAGAAAATTGCAAGCTACCGAAATAGCCGAAAACGAACGATTGGCCGCGCAATACAATCCCGAAGGCAGATTCCCCCACGTCGTGCTGCTCCGCCCCAATCGCTCGGTGCTGGCCGTGCTGCCTCACAACGCAGACGACGGCGAACAATTCGTCGCACAACTCAAAACATACTTGCCGCAATAGCCATGCTCCGGGAATTTCGACGCGAAATCCGGCTGATGGGCTCGGCTTTTGAATTCATCGTGGTGGACACTGGCGACCACGCCGACCAATGGCTCGATGCCGCCATCGGCGAGGTGCAACGCCTCGAATACCTGCTGACCGAATTCAGCGATACTTCCCAAACGGCGCTGCTCAACCGCTCTGCTGGCCTCGCGCCGGTGGCAGTTGATACCGAAGTTTTTGACCTGCTCCGCCGCTGTGTGGAGATTTCGCGACTCACGCAGGGCGCATTTGACATCACGGCTGGGGCGTTGAAAAAACTGTACAATTTTAAATCTGGCCCGCCGACTTGGCCTGATGCCCGTACCCTCGAACAAACTTTGCAAAAAACAGGTTGTCAACACATTCGCCTGCTCGACGACAATCGAGCATTCCTTTCCAAACCGGGAATGCACATTGGATTCGGCGCAGTGGGCAAGGGCTACGCCGCCGACCGGGTGAAGATACTTTTGCAAAAAGAAGGTGTACAGAACGCGGTCATCAACGCCAGCGGCGACCTGACGGCTTGGGGAAAACGGGCAGACGGAACCCCGTGGAAAGTCGGCATCGCCGACCCAAATGATTCGGCCAACATTGCCCTCTGGCTACCTGTGGACGGTGTTTCGGTGGCGACTTCGGGCGATTACGAGCAGTTTTTTGAACGTGACGGCATTCGCTATACACACAATCTTGACCCCAAAACAGGTCGCCCCGTACACGGTGTCAAAAGTGTCACCATCGTCAGTCCGAGTGCCGAACTGTCCGACGCACTGGCTACCGCCGTTTTCGTCATGGGCCCAGAAGTTGGCCTCCATTTTATTGGGCAATTGCCGCGCACCCATTGTGTGGTGATTGACGCTGAAAACAAAATGCACGTTTCCAACAACTTAGCGATCATTTGACTTTGATGAAACTTTTTAATTTTCAATATGGCGTTTTAAAAAACCTGCCAAAACTGCTCGCCATTTTTGCGCTGGCCGCCACGAGTTGCCAATCGGTGAAACCTTATCAGCGCCAATATTTGAACGACCACGAAATGCAGGTGGGTCAAAAAAGCATCGGCAAGCAGGAGCAGAACGCCCATGCCTACCGCGAAGGCGCGGCGGGCGGCGGCAGTGGCAAAGCCAGCGGCGGCTGCGGTTGCAATTGAACCCATGTCCTTACCTTCGCCCCGCCGATAAAGCCATGCTCAAAATTTCACTCCCAGTCATCTTATTCACGCTTTCGCTCGGTGCTTTCGGGCAAAAACCCGACACGACCTACACCAAAAAGCAACTTGCCCGCACGGATGTGCAATTGCTGCTCTCGTGGTACGAACAGGACGGCGAACATTCGGCGGTGACGGGCGGCAAAGGCACCGAAAAACTGACGGTCTTTGCCCCGGCGCTGAGTTTCCAACACCAGTTCGACCCGGCCAATCGCCTTGACGTGGATGTGGGCGTGGATGTCATCACTTCGGCTTCTACCGATAAAATTGATTTTGTGTACTCCTCGGCTTCCCGGCAAGATGTCCGGGGGCATGGCAATTTTGGCTACCGCCATTTTTTCAAAAAAACGGGGCTGACGATTGGTGGTTCTTCCGCGATTTCTATTGAATCGGACTATTTTTCGTTGGGTGGAGGTTTGTCGCTCAGCCACCAAAATCCTGCGCAAACGCGCGAAGTTGGGCTTCGGGTGCAGGCATTTTTCGACGACCTGCGCTGGGGTTTGTTCGAAGACCACGGGCGTGGGATTGGCCTGATTTACCCTGCCGAGTTGGACGACCAAGAATGGTTTGACAATTATACCCGGCAGTCGTTCAACGCGGAGTTGAGCATTTCACAGGTGGTGAACCAACGGCTGATACTGGCTTTTTTTCCGGGCATCAATTATCAGCAGGGGGAGTTGGCGACGCCGTTTCACCGTGTTTTTTTCAATGACGACAAAACCAAAAAAGTGGAAAACCTGCCCGGCCATCGCTTCAAAATCCCACTGGGGATACAGGCCAATGCGTTTATCAATGGTCGTTGGGTGGTGCGGGCTTATTACCGTTGGTATTGGGACGATTTTGGCATCCGGGCACACACCGCCGATATAGAAACGCCGGTGAAAATCACGCCGGTTTTCACCATTTCGCCCTTTGGCCGTTTTTATGCTCAAACTGCCTCCCGCCATTTCCAGCCATTTGGCGAACACGCCCTGACGAGGATTTTTTATACATCTGATTACGATTTGTCGGAATTTCAGAGTTGGAAAATCGGGCTGGGGTTGCGTTGGGTGCCGTTCAAAAAAATGGGAAAAAGGTCGAATTTTAACGCAATTGGGCTGCGCTATGCTTTTTACCAAAGGTCGGACGGGCTGGCGGCGCATACGCTGACAATGTTGTGGGAAGGAAGTTTGGAAGGAAAAGAAAAGAGGGGGAAATAATAGCAAATCATAAAAAAACCCGGACGGCAATCTGCCACCCGGGTTCTGCTTTTTCAGAACAATTTCGCCGTTGTTGGCGTCCCCGCCAACAACACACAAGGCATCAGACTTTTCCGCCCGACAACTCGTCCTGCAGTTTTTTCAATTCGTCCCATTTGCCCTGGTCGGCCAAACGAGCCTGCGCAGCCCATGTGCCGGGGTCGTGTATCTGGAAATTCGGCCCAGCCGCATCGAGTATTTCTTTCATTTTGTCAGTGGAAGTTTCGGAGAGCGCCTTCCACGTTTTGATGCCTGCGTCGTGGAGCAATTCGGCGATTTTCGGGCCGATGCCTTCCACAATTTTCAAGTCGTCCCATTTCCATTTTG
>CAYZVM010000059.1:26176-28371 GCA_964481485.1 uncultured Saprospiraceae bacterium
GCAATTTGGTTTTTCAAAGAGCCGACTCCATAAAAGGCATAAGCAGCCAGCCACCCCAACAGGAAGGGGATCAGGCAGAGCGCGAGAGCGGTCGGCAGGTTTTGTGCAAAAGTGCATTCAAGTAAAATATAGGAAAACATGGCTTAAGTTTGTTTTGAATGGTTAACGGTTGACGGTGATGACGACCCGGCGGTTTTGGCGGCGGCCATCGTCGGTGCTGTTGTCGGCCACGGGGGCGGACTCGCCTTTGGAGTCGGTCTTGATGCGCTCGGCAGCGATACCGTTGCTCCTCAGCGTTTTAGCGACGGATTTGGCGCGGTCAAGCCCCATTTTCATGTTCTGCTCGTCGGAGCCGACATCGTCGGTGTGGCCGACGACGCTAAAGGTCGCGGTGGTCGTTTTGTGTTTTTCGCACAACTGCTTGAGGTAAGCCTCCACTTTTTCGTCGCGGTCGTTCACTGTCGAGTTGAAGGGGAAAAGGAGAATCACGTCTTGGTCGGATTCGATGATGGCGCTATCTTCTTGTTTGAGCACCATTTTCGACCAAGAAAAAGAGGCAGATTCTTTAGGGTCGCTCCCTTCTGCGAGGCCGTCGTCGGCCACCATTTGGGTAGCGATTCGGACGCGGTCGGTGGGCAATTCGGGCGCCATCATGTCGCGGATAGCCTCGGCACGGGCGCGGGCGAGTTGTTCGCCGTTCGCTTCGCCAGCGCGATACCAGCCAGTGATGACGAGTGTATCGCCTTGTCCGTGGTCTTTTTTCGCCAGCAAGGCTTTTTTCCAGTCAGGAAATTTTGCGTCGGATTCGGGCTTCTCGGTGTTCCAGCGGAAAAGCGGGACACCTGTGGTTTGCTTGCCGGCGGCGAGGGCAGCTGTGTCGTCGCAACAATTTCGCACCTGATAGTTGTGCCAAAAGTTGGCCGCCCAGATGCTGTACCCGACAAAAAGCAGGGCAATGAGCCAAAGTGGAATTTTCATGTGAAAGTGATTTTACGTTTTGCGGTGTAATGTTTCGACAAAATTCTGAAACGTAAAATCAAAACCTGTACATTTTTACAAAAACTTCATTTTTCAGCCGCAACGTAGTCCGCCAAGTATCCAAACTCGGGTGTCAAATGCCCGTTTTCAGCGATCATGCCCCGGCGTATGACATCGCTGGCGCGGCCATGCAGCAGCTCGGGCAATATTTTTTCCAACAATTGCCGCCCGAAAAAAGCCGATGCGTCGCGTGGGAGTTCGGAGGGCAGGTTGTCAATCGCCATCACGTCCACCGAGCCGGGTAGGTACGGCAGCGTTTCCAACCCAGTCGCGGGGTCGAAGCCATACACCGGCGCGGCTATCTTGCTCGCCCGGACTGTGCTTGGCACCGACGAGTCGGGCATGATGTCGCAAGTGATGTCGGCAATGACTTTTATCTGAAAATCAGGTCGTTGCATTTCCTCGACCGTAAAAAACATGGGCGCTTTTTTGTCGTAAAAAATGCCGTTGACAAAAATATCGGCGCGACGATAGTAGCGGGCGAACGTGCTGACATACTCTTCGCCGTGCGCGTAAAAATGTTTTTTGTCAAAAAATTCCGACTCGCTAGCGTCGCGGTGCGCCACATAATCCTGCGCCGAAATTTGTGTGAAAACGGCCTCGTCAAAATCTTCTTCCAAAAATTCCTGCGGCGTCACCTGCCGAATGCCCATGTCGCGCAGATTTTTGGCTGCCCCGGTGGACACGCGGCCTGTGCCGGTGAGCACGATGCGGAGCGGCGGGAGTTCGAGTTTTTCATATACTTCCAGCACCTCGGCGTAGTCGCGGCTCTCGCTCAGGCGCGGCAGCGAGAACGCGCCGGTGCGGCTGCCCCAAGTCCAGAGCGCGTTGTGCGCTCCGACGATGCCCGCATAAAAACCGAACGCGATGAGTCGCTCGCCGCGCTCGTCGGTCAGTGCCTCGTAGTCAATCAGGCGGATGTTTTTTTCCAAAATAGCTTGCAACAATTGGCGGTTGTGCTGCTGTTTTTTCATGGTGTGCGAAAAAAACAGGTAGGTCTTATCGGGCATCAGCCAATCAATCGGCACCTCTTTGATGCCGAGCAGCACGTCGCAGTCGCTCAAATCTTCTTGCAGATGAATGCCGTGCTCCACGTATTCTTCGTCTTTGAAACAGCGCACGGGCGAGGGCTGCACCACGACGCGCACGGGCAACTC